>CAXTYP010000139.1:0-6893 GCA_964248435.1 uncultured Acidobacteriaceae bacterium
ACCGCTTCGCCAACATCAGTGTTTTCACCTTTCGGCCCGGCACCTTTCAGCTCGAAAAACGGCTCTTTGCCGCCAGTGCCGCTTGGGACCCCGGCAGCAATCGCTGGGTCTTCCGCAATGGCTGGGAGCGCACCTTTTCAGGCGACGAAATCGAGAGCTACACCACCTTTGCCGTCACCTCCGCTTCCGGCGTCACCGAGCAGCCGTCGTACTTCAAAAAAGACCCGCGGCAAAGCTCCGAGATGAGCTTTGCCGAGCTGAGCCGCTATATCCACGACCTGCGCCAAAGCGGTTTCGACACCATGCGCCTGCGCGTGCAGCTCAACCACAAGCTCGCCTATCCACTCATCACGCTGGTCATGGCGGTGCTGGCAGTGCCTTTCGCGTTGTCCATGGGCCGCAGCGGCTCGCTGGCCGGTATCGCGGTCGCCATCGGCGTGGCCATTGTTTACTGGGTTGTTTCAAGCACGCTCGAGGCCATGGGCAACGTCAACATGCTGCCGGCGGTGCTGGCCGCCTGGTCGCCCGATCTCCTTTTTGCGCTCGCCGGCACCTACCTGCTGTTGCGCACGCCCACCTAGCCTTTCGTCCGGACCTTTTCGTACAGACCTTTTCGTACGGTTCAAGGCGCCCGGGTAAACTGGAAGCACCCCATGCTGCCGGAACTCAAGCCGCTCGTGCCCTATCTCCGCCGCTACCGGCGCACCTACGTGTGGGGCGCGATCGTCACGGTCTTGTCAAACGCGGTGTGGATCTTTTTCCCGCTGGTCATCCGTGCCGCCGTCAACGACCTGTCCATCAACGTCACTCACGGCAAGCTCCTCCACTACGCCGTTCTGCTGGTCGGGCTCGCGCTGCTGAAAGGCTTTTTCCTGTTCTGGACGCGCTGGATCCTGATCGGCATCTCGCGCGACATCGAGTTCGACCTGCGCAACGACCTGTTCGCGACGCTTGAAAAGCAGTCCGCCGGGTACTTCCAGCGCAACCGCACCGGCGACATCATGGCGCGCATGACCAACGACCTGAACGCGGTACGCATGTTGCTCGGCCCGGCCATCATGTACTCGGCCAACACCGTCCTGTTCACGCTCGGCGCGCTTTACTTCCTGCTCCACATCTCGCCCTGGCTCACGCTGGTGGCGCTGGCGCCGCTGCCGCTTGCGAGCATCCTGGTGCAAGCGCTCGGCCGCCGCATCCACGACCGTTTCGAGCGCATCCAGGCCATGTTTTCCGACATCTCCGCGCAGGCGCAGGAGAACTTTTCCGGTGCACGGCTGGTGCGGGCCTTTGCACAGGAAGAAGCCCAGATCGCGGCCTTTGAGCAGTCCAATCGCGAGTACATCCGGCGCGGCTTGCGGCTGGTGCAGCTGATGGGCATGCTGTGGCCGTCGCTCGAGTTCCTGCTCGGCCTCGCCATGGTAGTTGTGTTGTGGGTGGGCGGCCATCAGGTGCTGAGCGGCCGCATCTCCATCGGCGATTTTGTCGCGTTTTCAACCTACACCGTCATGCTCACCTGGCCCATGATCGCGCTCGGCTGGGTCGTGAATCTTGTGCAGCGCGGCAAGGCTTCGGTCGTGCGCATCGAGGAAGTCTTGGCCGAAAAACCGTCTATCGACGACCGCGATGCGAACCCCTCGCTCCCTGCCATCGAACACGGCGCGATCGAGTTCCGCGATCTCCATTTCCGCTACGAAGGCACGCAGGGGGAAGTGCTCCACGGCATCTCGCTGCGGGTCCCGGCCGGCTCGAGCCTGGCGCTGATCGGCCCTACAGGTGCGGGCAAAAGCACACTCGCCAGCCTGATCGTTCGCATGCACGACGCTCCCGAGGGCTCGGTGTTGATCGACGGCTACCCCGTGCGCGAGTACCCGCTCGATGCCCTGCACGCGGGCATCGGCTATGTGCCGCAGGAAACGTTTCTGTTTTCAACCACCATCCGCGACAACATCACGCTCGGCCGGCCCGATGCGACCGAAGCGGAGCTGCTCGCTGCTGCGGAAGCCGCCTACATCCGGCGCGAGTTCGAGGAGTTTCCCGCCGGGTTCGATACGGTGATCGGCGAGCGCGGCTTGACGCTTTCGGGCGGACAAAAGCAGCGTTCCGCGCTCGCCCGGGCGGTGATTCGCGACCCACGCATCCTGGTGCTCGACGACGCGCTCGCCAACGTAGATACTTTCACCGAGGAGCAGATCTTGGGCGGTCTGAGCCGCGCCATGGCCGGACGCACCACCATCCTGATCGCGCATCGCGTGTCCACCATTCGCAACGCCGACCAGATCGCCGTATTGCAGGAGGGCCGCGTGACCGAGCTCGGCACTCACGATGAGCTGCTCGCGCGCGGCGGCTACTACGCCAGCCTCCACGAGAAACAAATGCTGGAAGAAGAGATCGCGGTCGCCAGCTGACGTTTCGATCTTCATCGAATTGTTCGATCAATATCGAACTAAATGCCGAGTATTTTGACAATCACGCGCTTGCGCCGGCGCCCGTCGAACTCCGCGTAGAAAACCCTTTGCCAGGTTCCCAGGTCGAGCTTGCCGCCGGTGATCGGCAGGGTGGTTTCGTGGTGCAGCAGCAGGGCTTTCAGGTGCGCGTCGGCGTTGTCTTCGCCGGTCTGGTGGTGGCGGTACTCGGGGCGCGCGGGCGCGAGCTCTTCCAGCCACTTGCCGATGTCTTCGATCAGCCCGCTTTCGTGATCGTTGACGTAGATGGCCGCGGTGATGTGCATGGGCGAAACAAAACACAGCCCGTCCTCGACACCGCTTGCCTTGACGATCGCCTCGATTTGCGGCGTGATATGCACCATTTCGCGCTCGCGTGCGGTGTTGAACCAGAGATAGTCCGTATGGATCTTCATCACTCCGAGTAGATGCGCGTCCGCTATGATCGGAAAGATGCAGCCCGATCGCGCCCAGGCCGAAGAGCTTTACTACACAGCGCTGGACCGGCTTGCCGAGGGCGACGCGAGGGGAGCAGTGGGCGGATTTCGCGCCGCGATCGCCGCCGATGGGACGTTTCTCGACGCGCAACATGGGCTGATTCGCGCCTTGCAGGACGCGGGCGCGTACGACGAGGGCATCGCGGCCGCCCAGGCGCTCGCCGCGCAGGCTCCGGACGATGTGCTTGCGCAGACCGCGCTGTCGATTTTGTATCAGCACAAGGGCCTGATCCCCGAAGCGGAGGAGGCCGCGACCCGCGCGAAACTGCTGGGCTGGAAGCAGCAGCTTCGCGCGAGTGCCGAGGCGAAACGAGCCGGGTGAGCGAGGCCGCCCGGCAGTTGCGCCGCTTCTACGACGTGCTCGTGGACACGTATGGGCCGCAGGGCTGGTGGCCGTCTGAAACCCCGATCGAAACGGTTGTGGGCGCCTACCTGACGCAGAATACGTCGTGGCGCAACGTCGAGCGCTCGGTTGCACTGCTGAAGGACGCGGGGGTGTTGTCGGTCGACAGCCTGCGTGCCCTGCCGCTGGACGAACTGCAAAGACTGATCCGTCCTTCGGGTTACATGGTTCGCAAAAGCGCGGCGATCCAGGCATTTGTGGCGCTGCTCGATGCGAGATACGAGGGCTCGCTCGACCGGATGACGGCGGCACCGGTGGAGGAAACACGCGGAGCACTGCTTGCGCTGCCGGGCGTGGGCCCGGAGACCGCGGACGCGATCCTGCTGTATGCGCTTGGGCAGCCTGTGATGGTCGTAGACGAGTACCTGAGGCGGGTCGTCACGCGCCACAACTTGATAGACGAGCGGGCTCGCTACCTCGATGTCCAGCGGTTGGCGCTCGAAGCCTTCGCAAATGACGCGCCCGCGACGCTGCTCGCCCACTTCAACGAGTTCCATGCGCTGGTCGTGATGGTGGGCAAGACGCACTGCGGCGGGGTGCCGCGCTGCGAGGGCTGCCCATTGAACCGGGCTGAGTTCAACCCGCCGGTGGTACCGGAAACCGCACCGCGAACCGTGAAGAAGCAAAGATGAAAGAACAGGTTCTGTATGTCGCGACCGGCAACCCCGGCAAGCTGCGCGACTTCGCGCTTGCGGCTTCCCGGCAGGATGCCGGCTGGCAGATCGCGCCACTGCCGGGCCTGCGCGAGATCGCGCCACCCGATGAGACCGGGGAAACATTTGAGGAAAATGCCCGCCTCAAGGCCCTGTATTACGCCCGCTTTGCGCCTGGCTTCCTGGTGCTGGCTGATGACTCCGGGCTGGAGGTGGACGCGCTCGCCGACGCGCCGGGGGTGTACTCGGCGCGCTACGCGGAGCGCTCCGGCTTTCGTGATCTTGCGGGTCTGCCGCAAGACGACCGTAACAACGCATGCCTGCTCGCTGCGCTGGCCTCAGTGCCTGCCCCGCGCACAGCGCACTACCGGTGCGTGCTGGCGGCAGCGCGCGATGGGGAGGTGGTGTGCACGGCCGAAGGCACGGTGGAAGGCGAAATCCTCGCCGCCCCGCGAGGCGCCGAAGGCTTCGGCTACGACCCGCTCTTCCTGCTTCCGAAACTCGGTCGTACCATGGCCGAGCTCGACCGCGAAACTCGCCTGGGGCTGAGCCATCGCGGCGCGGCGCTCGGTGCGCTGCTGCCGCGACTGGCCGCGCTCCTCGGCGGGTAGGCTACGGCTTCGAGGCAGGCTCTTCGAGGCCGCGATATTTCAGCATCGGTTCGGCATCCGGCTCCGCGCCGAGCCAGTTCTTGTACATGGCCTGCTGGTCCTCGGTGTTGCCGCGCGACAACTCCATCCGGCGGAAGCGGTCGCCGTTGGCCCGCGTCAGCCCGCCGTGGTCCACAAACCACTGGTAGGCATCATCGTCCAGCATTTCGCTCCACAAGTAGGCGTAGTAGCCGGCCGCGTAGCCATTGCCCCAGATGTGCATGAAGTAGGAGGAGCGATAGCGTGGCGGTACGGTTTTGATTGCCAGGTGCGTTCGCTCGAGCGCCCCCTGTTCAAATGCGTCGACCTGTTGCAGGGGCGCGTCAGCCGGCAGCGTATGCCATTCCATGTCGAGCCGCGCGGCGGCCAGCAGCTCGGTCAGCGCGTAGCCCTGGTTAAACGTGCGGGCCCTTCGGATCTTGCCGGCGAGCTCCGGCGGCATGGGCGCCCCGGTTTGATAGTGCCTCGCATAATGCTCAAACACCTGCGGATACAAGGCCCAGTGCTCGTTGAACTGTGAAGGGAACTCGACAAAGTCGCGCGGCACCGAGGTTCCGCTCAGGCTCGGGTACTGCGTGGCCGCGAACACGCCGTGCAATGCGTGGCCGAACTCGTGAAACATGGTCGTCACATCGTCAAACGAGATCAACGCCGGCTGCCCCGGCGCGGGCTTTTGAAAGTTCGCGACGTTGTAGACGACCGGCAGGGTGCCGAACAGCCCCGACTGCCCGACAAACTCGCTCATCCACGCGCCGCCGTTCTTGTTGTCGCGCTTCCAATAGTCGGCGTAGAACAGCGCCAAGGGCTTGCCGTCGGCCTCCGACACCTCAAATACGCGCACGTCGGACTGGTAGACGGGGATGTCTTTGCGCTCTTTGAAGTTGATGCCGTAGAGCAGGTGAGCGGCGTAAAAGACGCCATTTTGCAATACGTTGTCGATCTCGAAGTAGGGCTTGAGCGCCGCTGCGTCCAGGTCATACTTCTGCCTGCGAACCTGTTCGGCGTAGAAGTTCCAGTCGAAGGCTTCGAGCTGAAAGCCGCCCTTTTGGGAGTCGATCAGCTTCTGAATTTCGGAGGCTTCGTCGCGCGCTTTCGCGGTGGCGCCGGGCTGCAGTTGATCCATGAAGTGCAGAGCCGCTTCGGGCGTCTTCGCCATCTGGTCTTCGAGCTTCCAGGCCGCATAGCTCCGGTAGCCCAGCAGCTTTGCCTTTTGCGCGCGGATCTGCGCCAGGCGCGCGATTGTGGCGCGGGTGTCATTGTCATCGCCGCGCTCGGCCCGGGTCCAGCCATGCTCGAAAAGCGCCCGGCGGGTCGCCCGGTCCGACAGGGCGGCGAGCTCCGGCTGCTGGGTGGTGTTCTGCAGCGGCAACACGTAGCCGTTCTCACTGCGAGTTTTCGCGGCGCCGGCTGCCGCGGCAAGCTGGGCGTCGCTCAGCCCGGCCAGGGCGGCGTTGTCAGCCGTTTCAAAAGCAGCGGCCTTGGTTGCGGCCAGCAACTTGGTTTCAAAAGCATTGCTCAGGGTGGACTCTTCCCCGTTCAGCTTTTGCAGCTCCGCCTTGTCCGCGTCCGACAGCTGCGCGCCGGCATGCACAAAGCGGCCGTAGGTGATCTCAACCAGGCGCAGCTGCTCGGGTTCGAGAGCGAGCGAGGCACGCGCGTCGTAGACGGTCTTCACACGCGCAAATAGCTTCCCGTTCAGGTAGAGGGCGTCGTTATGCGCGGCCAGCTTCGGCGCTTCGGCCTTTTGTACGGCCTGCAATGCGGGGTTGGTGTTCGCGCCCGCGACCCCGCCGAAGACCTGCATGACGCGCCGCAGTGCCAGGCCGGAGCGCTCCATGGCTTCGAGCGTGTTCGCAAAGGTGGGCGGGGCCGGGTTGTTTGCAATGGCCTCGATTTCAACGAGGTGCGACGCCATGCCGGCTTCGATCGCCGGCTGGTAATCCGCGTCATGGATGCGGTCGAACGGCGGCGCGTGAAACGGCAGCGTGCTTTCGGCGGCAAAGGGATTGGCCGGGCTCAAACCCTCTGGCCTGCCCTGCCCCTTGACCCCGCTCGCGCCACCGACCGCGATTGCACCAGCTGCCATCCACACCCCCATTGTTCCCATTTTCATTTTCGCTCGCGTCCCCTCATCCCATTGTACGAGCGAGCGCCGCGCCCGAATGCCGGTACCAGCATGCTACTTTTTGGGAGGGAAGCATGTTCGCAGGCGACAACAACCCGGGTGCACCGCCCACGGACGGGCAGCC
>CAXTYP010000140.1:0-6840 GCA_964248435.1 uncultured Acidobacteriaceae bacterium
GCTGCACCGCCTCGGCGCCGTACAAGGCATCCTGCTCGATGCCGACGGCAGCGTGATTGACGACCTGTACGGCATCGGGGCGAGCGACCCGGCACAGTGCACGCAAACGGGCGTCTATACCACGGTCGACAACTTTTCAACAGCCGGCACCATTGCGCATGCGCTGATCGTGGTCAACGGACGCTGCGCGAGTTCAAGCAGTGCCGACAGCCTTCTGCAATATGAACTGGTACGGGCGTTTGGGCGCGTTCTGGGGCTGGACTGGTCGCAGGTGAACGATGCGATGTGGCCAAACCAGGCGACGGCGGACAAGCTGGCCGGGTGGCCGGTGATGCACCCGTCCGAGCGAATCTGCTTCCGTTCAAACACCACCTGCATGCCCAACCAGATGACGCTGCGGCCCGATGACATTGCCGGTCTCAACCAGCTGTACCCTGTGACCTCGTCCAACGCGAGCGCGTGGCCCGGCAAGACGGTCACGGCGTCCTCGACCGTGTCGGTGGTGGGCACGGTGGCCTTTCGGAACGGGCAGGGCATGCAGGGGGTCAACGTGACGCTGACGCCGATCAACCCCCAGACCGGCGCGCCCGACCCCCGCTACAGTGTTTCCGCGGTGACCGGCGCTTTTTTCAGCACAAACGCCGGCAACGCCGTGATGGGGGCGACGGATGGACACGGGCAGCTCTTCGGGCGCTTCGGGACCGATGACGCGACCCGGGAAGGCGCATTTCTGTTCAGCGGCGTTCCGCTGCCGCCGGGCGCGAGCTCGGCCGTGTACCAGCTGACGATTGAGCCGGTGAACCCGTTCTACAACGGCCAGGATGCGGTAGGACCGTATTCCGTGCAGCAGGTGGTGCCGTCCGGCGCGATGCAGACGGTGCAGCTCGCGAGCCTGGGCGCGGGCTCGGTTGCGACGCAAAACTTTACCCTGACCGACTCGGCCGACGGCACGGTCACCGACGATGGCTCGGAAAGGCAGCCGAACAAGGCCGGCGGTAACGGCGAGTGGCTGGCCAAGCTGGTCGGTTATGGTCACACGGGCTGGTTTCAGTTTCACGCGCGGGCAAACCGCTACTTCACCGTGCAAGCCTTGTCGCTGGATGAAAACGGGCTCGGGTCGGAAAGCAAATCGGCTGTGGTGATCGGGATCTGGAACGGCGCGGACCCGGTCGGTGCCGCGCCGGCCATCTCCATGACGACGCCGTTCAATGGCGCGGTGGTTGGACTGGCCACGCAGTCGGCCCAAACGGTCGGCGATGGCGAAATCCGGGTAGCCTACGCGGATGCACGGGGAGACGGCAGACCCGACTTCACGTATCGCGCCTGCGTGCTGTACGCAGACTCCGTGTTTCCGGCCCGGTTGACCCTGAACGGTGGAACCATTTCTATCCAGGGACAGGGCTTTCGCCCCAACATGGCCGTGTTCGTGAATGGGGCGACGGCAGCCGTGACCAGTGTCACGCCGACCGAGATCACGGCCGTAGCCCCAGGGGTCAGCGCGCCGACGGGTACGGTCGTTGTGCGGGTGCAGGACCCGCAAACGCTCGCCATCGCCGAGATCCAGGACGGCTTGAGCTATGACGTGCAGGGGTCGGACGGGGTGCGGATGATCGTCGCCCCAAGGGGCACGGTGAGCCAGGGCGTACCTCAGCCCATGACGGTGCAGGTGGTTGCCGGCGATGGAAAAACACCGGCTGCCAACGTTGGGGTCAGCTTCAGCGTGCAGAGCGGTGCCGCGCAGATCGCTTCGGCTGCGACGGGCTGCTCCGGCACAGCCTGCACGACCATGACGGACGCGAACGGGATGGCAAGTGTGACGGTAGCCGCCGCCACCGCGCAGGCCACGCAGGTCATCGCGGCCCTGTCGAACGGGGCAAATGTGATCGCGGAGTTCGACGGTGGTGCGCCGCCGCAGATCGCCGCGACCAACCAGCTTTACCTTGCGATCGGCGCGCAGGTCAGCTGGACGCCGACGGCCATCGTTCTGAGCAACGGCCAGCCCTTGCAGGGCGCGGCTGTGCAGTGGAGCGGCGGCACGGGCGCGCAAGTGGCGGCAGCTTCCGCCAGCTCCACCAGCAACGCTGCGGGTACTGTTTGCACCACTGTGACCGCGGGCCCGCTTGCGGCGGGCGCGACCGCCCATGTGTATGCCTGCCAAGCTCAAAGTTCGGCCTGCGCCACTTTTACGATCAGCGCCGTGCACACCGAGGCAGCGTCGCTCGTGCCTGTCAGCGGCGTGGGCCAGAGCCTGCAGGCCGGCGGTACCGCACTGCCTGTAACCCTGCAGGTGATCGATGGAGTGGGGCACCCGCTGGCAGGCGCCGTTGTGAGCGTTTACCAGCAGATGACAGCCTGGCAGCCGCCGTGTCCCGCGGCGGGCCGGTGCCCGGCAGCCCAGCAACTCGGGTCGCAGAGTGCCACGCTCAACACAGACAGCAACGGACTGATTTCTTTTGTCCCCATGAACAATGGCGGGCTGCCCGCGGTCATCCAGGTGCTCGCCAGCACTGGGTCGGCTGGTACGCTGCAGTTCAGCGTCGCCCTGCACCCGTAAACGACCTGCTTGGTGCGCGGCGGTACTCGATGCGCCCCCGTCCGTAGCGGAAACGAGCCGTGCCGGCAGCGGCAGGCGTGAGATAACGGTGGAAGCGGCGAAACGCGCCCCGGGATCTCCGGGGCACAAAGAGGACAAGATGGCGGCTGGCAAAACAACCGGTAAGGTGTTCGGCAATCGTGCTGTGGAAGAAAAAAGAAAGCCGCGGGTGGTGATCCTGGGCGGCGGCTTTGCCGGCATGAACGCGGCCAAGGCCTTGCGCAAGATGCCGGTCAGCGTCACGCTGATTGACAAAAGCAATCACCATACGTTTCAGCCGTTGCTGTACCAGGTCTCACTCGCCATGCTTTCCCCGTCCGATATCGCGTCCCCCATCCGGCATGCGCTGCGTGGGGCGCGCAATATCGACGTGCTGATGGAAGAGGTGACCGGCGTTGACACGGCAACCCACCACGTGCAGCTGCAAAGCGGCGCGCAGGTGCAGTACGACTACCTCATCGTGGCCACTGGCTCTACCAAGTCCTACTTTGGGCACAATGAGTGGGAGCAGTATGCTCCGGGCCTCAAGACCGTTGAGGATGCGACCGAGATTCGGCGCCGCGTGCTGCTGGCTTTTGAGCTGGCAGAGCGACAGGCGGTCGAAACCGGCTCGCACCGGCCCCTCGACTTTGTTGTGATCGGTGGCGGTCCCACCGGGGTGGAACTTGCGGGGGCCATCGCCGAAATTTCGCGCTTCTTTCTTCAGCAGGACTTCCGGCATATCGATCCAAAGAAGTCGCGGATCCTGCTGATTGAGGGCGGTCCGCGCATCCTGCCCAGCTATCCGGAAGATCTTACGGAAAAGGGTGTGCAGCAGCTGAAACGCCTGGGTGTCGAGGTCCGGACCGGCTGGATGGTCGAGGAGATTGGTCCCGGCTACGTCCGGGTCAAGGATCAGGAGCAGCTGGACTCAGTCGTGACGCTCTGGGGAGCCGGTGTCGCCTCCTCGCCGGTGGGCGCGATGCTGGGCGCGCCGCTTGACAAGCGCAAGCGAGTCATCGTGGATAAAACGCTCAACCCGGAAGGGCTGCCGGATGTTTTTGCTTGCGGTGACCTGGCCGTGTTTGTGCAGGACGGCCACGAGCTGCCTGGCGTCGCCCAGCCTGCCCTGCAGATGGGCGCCCATGCCGCCAAGATGATCGCCCAGGATCTGCGAAGAAAGCCCCGGCAGGAGTTTCACTACTTCGACAAAGGGGACATGGCCACCATCGGGCGCTACTCCGCGGTGGCCGATATCCGCTGGCCCTTTAAAGCGCACTGGGGTGGCTTTCCCGCCTGGGTCACGTGGCTGGTGGTGCACCTGGTGTTCATTATCGACTTCCGCAACCAGGTTTCCGTGTTGCTGCAGTGGGCCTGGACCTACCTTTTCCTGTCGCGCGGCGCACGGCTGATTACCGGCAGTCCCGTACTGGAAGGTTGGAAGGAAACCGAGCACGTGCGCGATCCGTCCATCAGCCGCCCGGCAGACCCGGCATCGTTGAAGACGGCGGGCGATCTTCAGAACGTCTAGACAGGGCCCCTCGATCCGGCGAAGTGGCAGCTATGGAGCTGCCACTTCGTTAGGAGTAGTGAATTAAACCCCGACTGGCTGCGCCGTGGGCACCTTGACGGAGGTGAGCCAATTAAAGCGGTCCGGCACGGTGCCGTTCACAATCCCGAAAAACTCCTGCGCCAGCTGTTTGGTGATCGGCCCGGTTTTGCCAGTACCAATTGGGAGCCGGTCGACCGAGCGCAGGGGAGTGACCTCGGCGGCGGTGCCGGTAAAGAAAGCTTCGTCGGCGATGTAAAGCATCTCGCGCGGCAGGGCCTGCTCGACAACCGGTATGCCGAAGTGCCGGGCCAGCGTCAGAATGGCATCGCGAGTGATCCCGTTCAGCACCGAGTTGGCCAGCGGCGAGGTGTAAAGCGTGCCCCCGCGGACCAGAAACAAGTTCTCGCCTGACCCTTCTGAGATGTATCCATTCACATCGAGCCCGATCCCTTCCGAGTAGCCGTTCATCTCGGCTTCCATGCGGATCAGCTGCGAGTTCATGTAGTTCGCACCAGCCTTGGCAAGGGTCGGCATCGTGTTTGGCGCCAGCCGGTTCCACGAGGAAACGCACACGTCGGCCCCTTCGTCGTGACCGTGGAAGATATTGCTCCACGGAAAATTCGCGATGTACACATCAACAGGCGTTCCCTTGGGGTTGACCCCCATTTCTCCGTATCCCCGGATCACCAGCGGGCGAATGTAGCAAGGAGCGACCCCATTTGCCTCCACAACGTCGATCACTGCCGAACACAACTGGTCGAGTGAGTAAGGAACCGTCATGCGGTAAATCTTGGCGGAATCCAGCAGCCGCCGCATGTGCTCAACAAGGCGAAACACCCCCGCGCCTTCGGGCTGCTTGTAACAGCGAACGCCTTCAAAAACGGAAGAGCCGTAATGGACGACGTGGCTCATGATGTGGATCTGCGCGCGGTCCCAGGCGATCAGCTCGCCATTGCGCCAGATATTGGCTGTGGTTTGAATGGGCATGGGGCGGCTCCTTGGGACAGGTTCTGATTTAACGGGCAGAATCACGATTATAACGGTGTGTCGCGAGGCCCTTCGCTTGCAGCGGGGTACGACCGTGACCTGTTGTACTCACGCGCAATCCGGTAAGGTGCTGGTATGTTCGGGCCGGCCACATACGCGTTGCGGGAGATACACCAGTCGAAATACGTCGGCTTCTCCCTTCTTGCTCTTTCGTCCATCTTCTTTCTTGTTGATCCGTTCGCGAGCATCGGCTCTTTTCTTGCCATCACGGCCGGTGCTGACCGGGCCAAGCGGAAGCGCATGGCCGCCAAGGCCTGTATCACCTGCTTTATCGTGCTTTCTTCCTTTGCAGTGGCCGGTCAGTTCATCTTCAAAATGCTCGGCATCACCTTGCCGGCGTTTGAAATAGCCGGCGGCCTGATCCTGATGCTCATCGGTATCGACATGCTCGAAGCCAAGCGTTCTCCCACCCAGGAGAGCTCCCAAGAAACGGAAGAAGGAGCCCACAAGGAAGACGCCGGCGTGGTGCCGCTCGGGATCCCCATGCTCGCCGGTCCTGGAGCGATTTCGAGCGTCATGGTCATGGTCGGCCAGGCAGACAGCTATTGGCAGATGGCAGCGATTGTGGGCTCAATTGGGGTGACGGCTGCGGCCAGCTATGGCGTGCTGAGCGGCGCCGAGCGGCTTCAGCGACTCCTGGGAGAGACCGGCATTCGGATCCTGGTGCGCATCATGGGGCTTCTACTGGTGGCGCTGGCCATGCAGTTCTTTGTAAACGGGCTTACGATTCTTGGCGTGATTCCGCGCCAGGGTTAGCGCGCACGGCGCCGAACCAGAGCTTGCCTTGGGCGGAGGACCGTTTTCAACAGCGACGGATTGTTTTCAACAGTTGCCGGCATGCTGATCGCGGGTTAGTATCAATCTTGTCAGCAGGGGATGAAGCGCCCGCGCGGAAGCGTAAGGAGGCGACTTTGGAAAAGCTGGCACACGAAGTCGCGGCTTGTATCAACGCCGAGATTCATGTAGAGTAGAAATTGTTCGGATAGCTGAGTCAAAGCGGATAGGGTACAGAGTTCGCGAAGCAATCTGACAGAAAAAGTGAATCCAGAGGTACGAGTTTAGAGATGATCCCAAATGAAATTTGGGGACGTTACTAAACGAGGTTGTTCGACGGTACCTTCGAGGTGCCCAGAAGGTCTTCCTTCCAGAGCGAACCCCAGAGATTGTAAAAAGTCTTCAAAGGCTGACCATCGCTGCTTTCGGGCATGGTGGATGTTCTCCAAAAATTTGCGCCAAGGCCATTTCCCACCCAGATCTTCCGGATGGTCCAGTACACAAGCTCCGCGCCACGCACGATAGCAGGAATGTGAAAACAAACTACAGATTGTGTTGACAGAGACGACGGAAGCAAGTATGGTTAAGAAATGCGCTGAAAAGCGTAGCAAGTTCGAGGACACGCAGCGACACAGCTGCGGATCCCGATCCTAGCGACCCGCTCAGGCGGTCACCGCTTCGGATCTTTGACAATCAGGTTGAACATGCCAGTCGTGAGAATAGGACCAAGTCTGGTTTGATCATTCTCACAGTATTAAACGAGACATCACGTTTTCGAGCGTGCATGGATCGGGCTCCTGCATCTCAGACCTCCGTCTGGGTGCATGGGAGCCACAGGACTTAAACGAGAGTTTGATCCTGGCTCAGAATCAACGCTGGCGGCGTGCCTAACACA
>CAXTYP010000141.1:0-6833 GCA_964248435.1 uncultured Acidobacteriaceae bacterium
GGAGAGCCGATGGGGAGCCGAGGGGAGTGCGGGATGCGAGGGATGAGGCGCGGTGTGCTGGGCCTGTTTGTGCTGTGGCTGACGGTGGGGATGGCGCGGGGGCAGGTGTTGACGACGACGGTGCAGGGAACGGTGTACCGGGCGGATGGAACGCCGGCATCGGGAACGATGCTGGTGAGCTGGCCGGCGTTTTCGACCGCGAAAAACCAGGCGGTGGCGGCCGGCAGCCTGACGCTGGCGGTGGGCGCGGATGGATTTGCCTCGTTGAACCTGGCGCCGAACGCTGGGGCGACGCCGACGGGGAGCTACTACACGGTGGTGTATCACCTGAGTGACGGGACAGTGAGCCGGGAGTATTGGACGGTGCCGGCGTCAGCGACGGCGTCGATCGCGGGGGTGCGGGCGCAGCTGGCACCGGCGACGGTGGCGGTGCAGTCGGTTTCAAAAAGCTATGTGGACCAGGTGGTGGCGTCGATGGCGACGACCTCGGCGAATTTTTTGCCGCTGGGGGGTGGATCGCTTCAAGGGCCGCTGGTGCTGAGCGGGGACCCGGCGTCGGGGACGCAGGCGGCGACCAAGCACTATGTGGACGGGCAGGTGGCGGGAGCGGTGCCGCTGGCGGGTGGGGTGATGCAGGGGCCGTTGCAGTTGAGCGGGGACCCGACAGTGAGTGGGCAGGCTTCGACGAAGAACTATGTGGATAAACAGGTGGCGACGGCGGTGCCGTTGACGGGCGGGGCGCTGACGGGGCCGTTGCAGTTGAGCGGGGACCCGACGGTGAGCGGGCAGGCTTCGACGAAGAACTATGTGGACAAGCAGGTGGGCGGGCTGGCGCAGACGGTAGGGAGCACATATGTGCCGCTGGCGGGTGGGTCGGTGACGGGGACGCTGGCGACGGCGAACGCGGTGACGAAGCTGCCGCGGGTGGATGTGCGGAGTGGGGATTTTGCGGGTGGGGCGGATCCGACGGGGAGGCGGGACTCGACGGCGGCGCTGCAGGCGGCGATTGCGTTTGCGCTGGCGAGTGCTCCGTCGGTGGACGCGAGTTACCCAGTGGTGTATTTGCCGCCGGGCCATTACCTGGTGAATGGGACGCTGCGGATGCCGAATACGCTGGTCGTGCAAGGGGATGCGAAAACGGGGACGATTTTGCAGGAGACAAACCCTACGGCGAGCTTGATCACGGTGTACGGGGGGCCGGTGTGCAACACGTACTCCTGTTACGGGGCGCTTGAAAACCTGACGCTGGAAGGAACAGGCAAAGCAACGCGCGGGAACTTGCTGGAGATGAATTCGGGGTTTTTCACGCTGCGCGACCTGCACTTTTTCGGGCATGGCGGGCGTGGACTGCAGATGAACACGGGGTCGGAGCGGGTGACGAGCTATGACCTGTCGTTTTACCAAGTGCGGTGGCCGCTGGTGATGGGCGGGGACTCGAATGAAGACTATTTCTACAACACGCACGTGGTGGAAGCAGGGCAGACGGCGGACCAGGGGAGCGGGGTAGGGGTGCAGGGCCGATACTGCTACAGCGTGAACTGCACGGGTGGCAGTTACGAGGCGATTGGGACGGCGGCGGCACCGGCGGCGATCCTGCCGGATCCGCATGGATCGATTTATATCGACAAGGCCGTGAATGTGAGTTTTGTCGGCGGCTCGGTGAAGTCGACGTACATGAGTTCGGGGGTGAAGGTATGGGCGGGGTCGGTGATCCGGTTTCAGAACTTTTACCACGAGGCGAGTTACTACGGCGGCACCAACGTGCTGGCAACGAACCATGCTTACATTGTGGGCGGCAAAGGAGAGCAGACATTTTTGACTGGGGCACTAAGCGCAAGCGGGTTGAGTGCGAGTGTGAATGACGCGTCGTGGATGCCGCAGTTTTTCGGGTCGGCGGGGGACTTGAACGTCGATGACGCGAACTATTACCCGTATGTGATTTTGCCGCAGGATTATGACCGGACGAGCTCAGCGCCGTCGGCTTATGTGAGTGGATTGAACAAGAACCAGTACGAGATTGTGAACCTGGAAGGGTTTACGCCGGATGGATTGCTGCACCTGCAGCCGACCGGCGCGCGAGGACTGTTCAATACGCCGACGCCGGCGTCGTGGCCGGCTGGATCGGTGATAGAGGAGTACACGGGAGGCGGGGCGTCGCTGGAGCTGGACGGAGTGCACGTGAATATTGTGCAGGGGCCGCAGAACTCGGGCAATGGCTGGCAGACGGGATGCAACCAGACGAACAGCAATGCCTGCGGCGAGATTGTTGTGGGCTATGAACCGGATGTGCAGGTACCCACGGCGAGTCCGGCGACGAACCAGGTGGGCTACTACACGCCGCTGGGCGACCCGTACGACAAGCTGAATGGGTCAACGGCGTCGTTGAAGATGCGACACATGGAGATGTTTTCGAGCGGGAACAATGCGGCTGCAGGGATGGTGGTGGCCGAGCACCGGGCGTCGATCGACATTGAAGGGGCGATTGATCCGGAGCGGGTAGAAACGACGAATGCCACCGTGGGATCGTCGACGGGCATGCAGGTAGGGATTGCGGGAGCAACGGGCGGGAGCGTGGTGTTTGCGCCGATGTACGCGAATGGAACGCCGGCGGGAGTGAACCTGACGATGGCGGGCGGCGAGGTGTTGTGGGATTCGCTGCGCGGGGTGTTTCACAAACACACGTCATTGTTTGGACCAAACCAGCAGTATGGGCAATTCATGAACGGGATGCAGTACCAGAGCCTGTACTGCATGTTTGACACCCCGGCGGCAGATGGGGGGCATATACAGAACCGGGTGTGCCAGGGCGGTGGGCCGAACAACACGGCGGGAAATGGGACTGGCTACGGCGGCGGGCTGGAGTACGACTCCTGGAACGGCTCGAACTGGGTGGACATGTTCAAGGTGTGGGGGCAGAACGGGACGGGGTGGATTTATACGACGGTACCGACGCACTTGGGAAACAGTTTGCAGGTGGATCAAGGGGCGACGGTGGCTGGCGCGGCTTCGTTCGGCAACACGGTGAACGTGGCTTCGGCGCTGACGGCAGCGAGTGTGAACGGGACCATCACGGTAGATGGGACGAAGTACGGCAACCTGAATGCGGCGTGGACGGCGGCGGCGACGGCAGCGGCGGCTTTGGGGAAGAACCAGACGATCTGGCTGGGGCCGGGAAGCTTCCCGGTGACGGCGACTTTGAACGAGCCGACGAACGGAGCTTGTGTGAGCGTGATCGGGTCGGCGGGCACGACGGTGGGGGCGAATGTGGGATCAACGGCGACGACGCTGACGGTGCCGGCGAGCCTGAATGGGGATGTGTTCTTTCTGGGGAACACGGCGCTGGCGGAAGGATGTACGTTTAAGGACCTGAATGTTCTGGCGGGCAAAAATGCGACGCATGGTTGGGAATTTCAATGGGCACGCGGGATGCTGCTGGACACGGTGAACGTGAACGATACGACGGCCGAGGGCATTTTGCTAGGTGAGACTTCGGGGTCGCACCAGATGGGATCGCTGCTGCGGAATGTGACGGTGAGCTATTCGGCTTCGACGTTTACGCCGTCGGCGCGGCCGCTGTACGGGGTGCACTTGCAGAAGACGGCGATCGACTCGGTGATGCACACGGTGCTGGTGCGGAATGCGCAAGCAGCGGCGGTGTGGAACGAGGGAACAGGGAATACGGGGTACGGGATTCACGGATTCGGATATCCGTATACGTGTACGACGGCGCCCTGCTCGAATACGGCGACGAGCTCGACGGCGGCGAATGCATCGTGGGCCACGAATTATGTGGTGCAGGATACGGGCGGCGGGGGCAATGTGTGGACGGACGTGTATGCGGATTCGCCGGCGGTTTCGGCGTTTCTGATCGGGGCGAACGGGGTGGAGGTGCATGGGGGGCACGTGCAGTGGCCGGAATACACGAGCTTTCCGAGTGCGAACTTCGCGACGGTGACCTCGGCGGTGACGAACAATCTGTTGATCTCGGATGTGAGCTGCCTGGGGATGAGCGGAAGCGTGAACTGGATCAATTACCAGGCGGCGGCGGGGGTGCCGCCGACGTTTACCTCGGTGCACCACTTGACGGGTTGCGGGAACTATTACCAGGCGCTGGAGCCGGCGGCGACGACGGGGTTTTCGGGCGGCGGCGCGAGTAACAACGCGCCGGGAAATGGGGCGGTGGCCGCGGTGTGGGCCGCGCCGAAGGCGGCTTCGGCCGGGTATTCAGCGTTTTCGGCGCAGGAGTACACGGGCTACCAGGGGGATCTGTTCGACGGGCATATCGCCGGGCAGATGCCGTTTTTCAATATCACGTACCAGGGCACGATCCGGTCGGCGGGCGGGATCGCGTTGTCGACGGTGATCAACACGGGGAGTGCGTTGACGCTGACGACGGGGAACAAGACGGTGATCGCGAATGCGGCGAGCGGGGCGCAGACCCTGACGCTGCCGAGTTGTTTTACGCCGATGCCGGACAAGGCGGCCCCGACGGGGCTTGAGCTGACGATTGTGAAGTCAGACACGAGCGCCAACGCGGTGACGCTGCAAACGGTGAGCGGCCAGACGATCAACTATGGAGGGACGGCGGCGGCGACGCTGGTGTTGTCGGGGGCGGGCAAGCGGTCGCTGGTGTGCGCGCCGGACAACAACTGGTACGCCTACTGACCTGCGGTCGGCGGCGCGCCGCTATGCGCCGGTGGGTGGGGTGCCGGGCCTTGGCTGCGAGGCTTGCCGCCCCGTCGATGCCGGGGCTGGAGTTCCTAGCCGGGAAGCAAATGCTTCCTCGGGCCGAGGCAGCGATGTGTAGATTGACGCCTTATGAAAAAGCGGGCGTTGCTTGCATGCCGGACCGGGGTTGTATTGCTTACAGTTGGGCTGTAAGTGGGCGAGTGTTCGGGCGAAAGCCTGGGTGCTGACTTATGCCTTCCGGCCGGCAATTTGTTATGTGCCGGACGAATGACTGGGGCTTCCCTGGCGGTACTTGTAGGGATGGCGGTTGTTGGTGTGCCGGCAAGGTGGTGTTGTAAGTCAGCTGTTGACCAGATTGTGATGAGTAACTATTGCAATTCATACATAAGGAGAAAGACATGGCGATTACATTTCGTTCGGTGGGGCATTTCTTTGCGGCGTTCTGGCAAAAGGCGGAAAGCCTGTTGCCGAAGATCGAGGCGACCGCGCCGGTGGTGGAAGGGGTGAGCGCGGTGGTGCCGAACGTGGGGCTGGGGCTGGTGACGGCGGAGCGGATCGCGTATGCGGTGCTGGGTGAGGTATCGGCGCTGCTGAGCGCGACGGATGCGGCGGCGCGGCAGAAGCTGGCGGATGCGGGGCTGGATGTTGCGGTGATCGCGGCGGTGGAGGCCCTGCTGAAGGATGCGCCGGAGATTGTGGCGCTCGCGAAGACACTGTAGGAAGCCCCGGCAGCCGTCCATCCAGAGTCGGATCCAGAGATGGGTTGGAGTGGCGACGCCGGGCGGGAGTGGCGTCGCCATCGAGGGCTTGCGGCAGGGAACCAGGTTGAAAGAAAAGGAAGCCGCTCACGGGTGGTGAAACGTGGGCGAGGAGGAGTGAAGCCATGGTGGTTCGGGTATTGGGGGCGGGAGATTCACGATCGAGGGGCGAAGTCATGCATGTGTCGGGGGTAGGGATGTGCCAGGTGTGCGACGATGCGCGGCCGGCAACGGCGGCCGCGCTGACAACATGGCTGACCTCGGCGCGGGTGGCAGCGCAGGCGGCGGGGCTGCTGGTGGCTCCACGGCTGGGGAGCGTGTTGCCGAGCCCGGACGCGCATGTGTACCTGGCGCTGGATGCAAACGGGAAAGTCGCGGCGCAGATTACGGCGAGTTAGATGGGGTCATGCCATGACTTAGTCGTTCAGTGCGGGATGAAAGCAGGAGGGTGCGATGGGATGTGTAACACCGCTTGATGGGAAGGAAACGGCGAGGGCGGAAGGGAGCGCGGCGGCAGACGGGTATCTGCTGCGGGTGCTGGTGGCACTGGACATGGCGGCAAATGTGGCGCTGGGCGGCCGGGAAGATGAAACGATCTCGGCCAGCACGGCGATGCTGGCGCGGAAGCACCAGTTTTTAGGGTCCGTGGTGAGCCGGATGCTGGACCTGTTTCAAGCCGACCACGGGGCAAAAGCAGCGGCCGGGGACCTGGAGCGGGCCGAAGCCGCGGAGGCGGCGTTGCGGGGCAGTGGGCTGGTGGTGGAGGGTGGTCTTTCCTGAGTGGGTCGAGAAAAAGGCAGGAGGGAAAAAGGCGGTTGTATCAGGAAAGTATCTCCGTGAGATATTTTCTGCTTGGAAGCCCTGATCTGCTTGTGTTCGCGAGTTAAGCGGGCAGACGAGCCTGATAAGTGATCTGAATCTTACCCGTCAGAAGCGTCACGGGCGTCACGGGCGTCTGGGCGTCATGGGCGTTTGGGCGCCTGTAAGTCTGGGAGTTTACAAGAGCAGTTGGAAAAGCTGCTGCTGTACAGGAAGTGAAAAGGTGGGCCCGCTCCGGCTTTGGCTGGGGCGGGCCCTTTTTTTTGTGTTTGGGGCCGTGATTTGTGCGGGGCGGGGGGACGGGGCATGGGGATGCGCGGGGATCTTGACGAGCTGGTGCGGTATGGGCGGATGCTGGAAGCGCGGCCGGAAAAGCTGGGGGGCCGGTCGGTGGCGGAGTTCCTGGCGGGGTCGTTGTTGAAGGTGAGGAGCCGGGATGGGCGGGTGATTCCGCTGGTGCCGAACCGGGCGCAAAGGGAGTTTGAGCAACGGCGGGGGCAGCGCAACGTGGTGTTGAAGGCGCGGCAGATGGGAATCAGCACCTGGGTGTCGGCGCGGTTGTTTTTA
>CAXTYP010000142.1:0-6772 GCA_964248435.1 uncultured Acidobacteriaceae bacterium
TCCAGCTCGGCTGCCTCAAAATCCTGCTGAGGTATTTATGAGACCGCTTCTAGTGGCCGGAGTGGTAGGGGTGGTTGGCGAGGATGGTGCAGGCGCGGTAGAGCTGTTCGGCGAGGAGGAGGCGGGCGAGCTCGTGGGGCAGGGTCATGGGGCCGAGGGAGAGCAGGGAGTGGGCTTGCGCGCGGGCCGCGGGGGTCCAGCCGTCGGCGGGTCCGATGGCAAAGGTGAGCAGTTGGGTGCCGGAGTGCTTGTGGGTGTCGAGCAGGGCGGCGAGTTGTTCGGACGAGAGGGGCCGGCCGCGCGGGTCAAGCAGGATGGCGATGGGCGGGGTGCGGGTTTTTGGTTTGGACAGGGAATCGAGAAACGCGGCTTCGGAACGGTGGATGGGAGCTTCGATGGGCAGGTAAGGGATGGTGCGGGCGAGGTAGTGCTCGAGCAGTTGCTGGGCGGGACCGGTACCGGCGCGGGCGGCGATGGAGGCGAGTTGGAGACGCATGGGCGGGCGATGCAGCCTTATGTTAACGCGCGCTTTGCAGCGAGCAGGGTGGCGCTCTTAGCCGAGCAGGGCTGCGCCTTGAACGCGAGCGGGGTGGCGCTTCGAAACAGAGCAAGGCTGCTTGCGAGCCCTCATCGCTGTGGAGACGGTTGGCGGGCCGGGGTGGCCGGTGGATAGTTGCGTGCCAGTTCGAGGTCGGCTGTGTTGACCGCACTTCCAAAAGAGAAGGCGCGGCGAATGCATTTGCACGCCGGCTGGGGGCAGGGTTTACATCTTCTGCTTGCGATGGAGGTTGAAAGTACATGCGGCGGGGTCGGCCGAGGGAAAGGCTCCGACTGGGAGGCTCTTCGTTCCCAGGCAGGAAGGACCGGGGGGAGAAAGAAAGCTTTTCTCGCCTGTTGCAAGGGGGAAAGCCGGGTGGAGCTGGAAAGGTTCGCGCTGCGGACCGGCAAAGATTTTGAACGGAGGAAAAAGATCGCGGCCCGGGCAAGGGCGTTTGCGTTCCCGGAGGGGAGATGCAAGCCGTAGTTTGTACACGGTGATGAGCCTTGCGATGGCGTGGAGGCAAGGGGAATTGCCCAGCAAACAAACGTTAATCTTGAGGTCTTTTCTTTGCAGATTGGTTGACAGGGGGGGACCGGACACCGCTTAATGGCAGGTGTCCCAAGGTGGCGCTTTCTGGGGCAACCTTTTCCGCGCGCGGGTGTTTCGCGGCGCTCGCGGAACAGATGCAGCGAAAGAACCCCAGGGCGGACGCTTGAAAGAAAGGTCACGATGAACACCTCGACGGCAAACACAGCAAAGACACCCACAACGGCAATTCGCAAGGGGTGGCTCCCGTTTCTTCTGACGCTGTGCGTGCTGCTGCTGAGCGTGGCCGGGCGAGCCCAGGCGACGCTGCCGGCGTCGGAGCGTGTGGTGATCAACCTGGGATCGCAGCCGTGGACGTTTTTCGAGGGGGACCCGGCGGGGGCGCAGCAGCCGAGTTTTTCCGATTCGTCGTGGACGCAGGTAGGTGTGCCGTACTCGCCGGATGATTTGTACAGCTTTGTAAATGCGGCGGCGGGGGGCGGTGACGGCAGCACTTCGCCGCAAAGTACGGTGTGGTACCGGACGCCGATCGTGCTGGGCAGCCAGTACGCAAAGCGCAAGGTGCTGGTGGAGTTTGAGGGCGCGCATGTGGGCGCGCAGGTGTACATCAACGGCACGCTGCTGCCGGGCATCAGCGCCGTGACGGCGAATGCGAAGGCGTCGCACGTGGTCGGCTTTGTGCCATTCATCGTGGACCTGACGCCGTACCTGACGTTTGACGGCGTGACCAAGAACATTCTCGCGGTGCGGACTTCAAAGGGTACGAACTTTTACGAGGACCCGAACTTCGCGGAGGGTTTCCGGTTTGGGCAGGGCTTTATCGGACTGTTTCGGCCGGTCAAGATGTTTATCACGGACCCCGTGCATATTCCGGAAAACGTGTACTCGAACTTAAAGACGTGGGGCACGCATATTTCGACGTTGTCGGCGAGCACGAGCTCGGCGCTGGTGGATGTGCAAACCAACGTGGTGAACGAGGGCTCGGCGACGCAACCCGTGACGGTGACGACGCAGATTGTCGATGCCGGGGGCAACGTGGTGGCGACGGGTTCGGCGACGCAGTCGGTCGCGCCGAGCGCGATGCCGAACCTCGTGCCGCAGCTGTTTGACCAGCAGTTGACGGTCACCAATCCTACGCTGTGGTACCCGAACGGCAGCATATACGGTAAGCCGTATATGTACAAGGTCTTCCACACGGTGAGCATCGGCGGCACGGTGGTGGATTCGGTCCAGAGTCCGCTGGGCATTCGCACCATTACGTGGGACGCGAACTTTCCTTACTTCAATGGTCACCAGCACTACCTGTGGGGCGCGTCCGGGCGCTACGACTACCCGGCCATGGCGAGCGCAGTGCCGGAAGAGCAGCAGTGGCGGGACCTGCAGTTGCTGGCAGCGGCCGGCGGCAGCCTGTGGCGGCCAGGCCACTCGACGCCGAGCGAGGAGTTTGTCGCGGCGGCGGATGCTTACGGCATTATGATCGTGGACCCGAGCGGCGAAGGCGAGGGGGCGTTTACCAACCCCTGCGATCCAACCTGCGACAAGGCGACGCTCAAAGAAGAACTGCATCGCGACATGATCATTCGCGATCGCAACCACCCGTCCATCTTGTCGTGGGAAGCGGATAACGGCACGATCGACACGACGTTTGCGCAGACGCTGCAAGGCATTGTGAACCAGTGGGACCCAACGCCGACGCCCCGGGTGCAGGCGGACCGCTCGGCGATCTCAAACGATCCGAATGGATACATCCTGGGCTGCACGCTGGCCGGGTGCGAGAACGGGGTGAAGACCGGGAACCCGGACAAGCCGGCCTGGGGCTCGGAGTACTGGGATAACGGGTCAGCGCGAACGGCTTACGACTATGAACTAGCCTTTGCGCAGCCGTTCCTGGAGGACTGGCGCTCGGGCCGCGCCGACAATGCATTCGGCATTGCGCAGTGGTACCTGGCGGAAACGCCGGGCGAGGACCATAACTTCCTGGAAGGGGTGCAGGACGTCAACACGCGCTCGTTCGGGTCGTCGATGATGGACGCGAACCGGTACCCGAAGCTGCTGTATTACGCCTACCAGGCCGCGTGGACGCCGTACCAGGACGTGCTGGGCAACACTCACCCGGTGGTTCACCTGGCGCACCATTGGAACCGGGCGTACCAGGGTTCGGGGCCGATCCAGGTGAATGCGTTTTCAAACTGCCCCAAGGTGCGGCTGCTGATCAACGGGGTGCCGCAGGGGGCGGACCAGGTGCCGAACCCGTGGAACACGGTGAACCCGACGGCAACCTCGTACCCGTTTGGGGAGGACACTGCGGCCGACCTCCAAAAGAGCGCGGACGTGAAGCAGTCGACCACGTTGATTCCGTTTCAGGCGCACTGGAATGTGACCTGGGCGAGCGGCACGGCGACCGCGGAGTGCCTGGACGACCTGGGCAATGTGGCCACCTACAACGGTGCGCCCGTGACGGATACAAAAACGACCGCTGGCGCGGCGAACCACATTGTGTTGACGGTGGTGCCGGAGCTGGTGAAGCCGGATGGATCGAGCTTCGCGATTACGGCGAACGGGTCGGATGCGGCGTTTATTGAGGCGCGGGTGGTGGATGCGAGCGGCAACCTCGTGCCGACCGACAGCACGGACAACCTCACGTTTTCGGTGAGCGGGCCCGGGACTTACAAGGGCGGCACGCAGGCCTATGTTTCAACCGGCACCGATGCCTATGTGAGCAGTGCGAAGAACGTGTACGGCAGCGGTTACGGGGTGCCTGCGTGGGGATACCATGCGCCGGGCGATCCGGAGCTGCAGGTGGAAGGCGGCCTGACCAAAGTAGTGGTTCGCAGCCAGTTCACGCCGGGAACGGTGACAGTGACGGCGAGCGCGCCGGGGCTGGGCACGGCATCGGTTCCGTTCACGGTGGTGCCGGCGGTGTTGACGACGTCACCGGTACCGGGCGCGCCGGAGATCATTGCGCAGCCTGCGAGTGTGGCGGTGACGGCGGGGCAGACGGCCACTTTCTCGGTGCTGGCGACCGGTGCCGCGCCGCTGACGTTCCAATGGAGCAAGAACGGGACGCCGATCGCGGGTGCGACGAGCGCGACCTATACGACGCCAGCGACCACGACGGCTGACAACAATGCACAGTTCACGGTGGTAGTTAGCAACAGCCTGAACACGACACCCGCTTCGAGCGCGGCGGTGTTGACGGTGGATACGCCGGCGGGCGTGGTGATTACGTCGCAGCCCTCGGCACCGGCGGCGTATGCCGGGCAGCAGGTGACGCTGACGGTGGCGGCCACGGGTTCGCCGACGCTGACGTACCAGTGGAAGCGCAATGGGGTCGCGATCGCGGGGGCGACCGGTGCCTCGTACACGACGGCGCCGCTGACGGTGGCGGGGGACAACGGCTCGACGTACCAGGTGGTGATTACGAACCCGGTCGGGACCGTGAGCTCGAGCGTGGTGACGCTGACGGTGAACCCGGCGGTGGCGCCGGTGATTACGGGGGAGCCGGGGAATGTTTCGGCCCCGGTGAATACGGAAGCGGTGTTCAGCGTGACGGCGACGGGGACGGCACCGCTGGCGTACCAGTGGAGCAAGAACGGGGCGCCGATCGTGGGGGCCAACTCGTCGGTGTTGATTCTCCCAGCCGTGGGGTCGACGGACGCGGGAAGCTATACGGTGACGGTGAGCAATGCGGCCGGCGCGGCGACGAGCGGACCCGCGGCGGTGCTGACGGTGCTGCCGCCGGGACCCGACCTGGCGCTGAACGGGACGGCGCTGGCCAGCACGCAAAACGGGCAGCAGAACACGCCGGCCTCGAATGCGTTTGACGGCAAGCTGACGACACGCTGGGATTCGGTGGAAGGGGCCAGCGCGGATCCTTCGTGGCTCGGGGTGAACTTCGGGACCAAGCAGCTGGTCAACACCGCCGTTATCTATTGGGACCCGGCGTATGCGGCGACGTTTCAAATGCAATCGTCGAACGACGGCACGACCTGGACGCCGGCGACGGCGACGCTGAACGGCACGGGCGGGGCGCAGACGATCAGCTTTCCGGCGGTGAACGCGCAGTACGTGAGGATGTACGGGATCACGCGGGCTACGGGTTACGGCTACTCGATCGACGAGATGCAGCTGTACAACGTGGCGGCGTGTGTGCAGCCGGGCGACACGCTGGAGCGCTTCAGCGTGTTGAGCAACAACACGCAGGTACTGGACACGCAAACCGGGCTGACCTGGCAGCGGAGCCCGTACACCCTGCCGGGCACCGATACGCAATTTACGCAGTCGCTGGCGGCGACTTATTGCAGCGGCATGGGCATGCGGCTGCCGACGCAGGCGGAAGCGCTGGGAATTGCGGGCGCGAACCTGGCCAGTTGCGCGTTCCCCGTCGCGTGGACCACCTGGACCTCGACGGCGGTGCCGGGCAACAGCAGTGAAGCCTATATTGTGGCTTCAAATGCGGTGTCGCAGCAGGCGGTGGCGGATAACTATCCGGGCGCGGTGATGTGCGTTTCGGGGACCGCGACCACAACACCGGCGCCACCCGCGCCCACGGCGCCGTCGATTACGACGCAGCCTGTGTCGCAAACGGTGGCGGTGGGCCAGACGGCTACCTTTACGGTGGCGGCCACCGGTTCGGGAACGTTGAGCTACCAGTGGTCAAAGAGCGGAACGCCCATCAGCGGCGCGAACGGGACCTCGTACACGACGCCGGCGACGGTGGCGGGTGATAACGGCGCGACGTTCTCGGTGGTGGTGTCGTCGTCGAACGGCACAAGCGCCAGTTCTTCCCTGGCGACGCTGACGGTGACGAGCGGGGGCGGGGGGAGCACGGCGCCGACGGGCACGGACGTGGTCGCGATTGCGGCGGGGTCTAAGGTGCCGATCGGGAGCTTCGCGGCGGACGAGGATTTTGTGGGCGGCGGGCAGGATACGAACTGCAGCAAGACGATTGCGACGGCCGGGGTGACGGGCGCAGGGCCCGCAGCGCTGTACCAGCCGGAGCATGCCGGGGTTTTTACGTACACGGTGCCCGGGCTGGTGACGGGAACGAGCTACGGGGTGCGCTTGCACTTTGCAGAGTGCTACTTCAGCGCGGCAGGGCAACGGGTGTTCAACGTCCTGATCAACGGTGCGACGGTGCTGCCGAACTTTGACATTGTGGCGGACAGTGGCGCGAACACGGCGGTGGTGAAGAACTTCAACGCGACGGCGATTGCGGGGACGAATGGGGCGGGGCAGATCGTGATCGGCTTTACGGGGATCGCGAACAAGGACCAGCCAAAGGTGGACGGGATCGAGATCCTGAACCTGAACCCGACGACGATCACAACCGAGCCTGCGCCACAGACGGTGAACGTGGGGCAGACGGCGACGTTTAGCGTGGTGGCCACGGGTACGGGCACGCTGAGCTATCAGTGGTCAAAGAACGGAAGTGCGATTGCGGGTGCGACGGGTGCCAGCTACACGACGCCGGCAACGGTGGCGGGGGATAACGGGGCCTTGTTCTCGGTGGCGGTTTCGGCGGCGGGCGGCAGCCCGGTGACCAGCACGGCGGCCCTGCTGACGGTGAACCAGCCGGTGTCCTCGACCCCGACGGGCACGGATGTGGTGGCGATCGCGGCGGGGGCGACGGTGCCGAACGGAAGCTTCGCGGCGGACGAGGGTTTTTTGGGCGGTGGGGCCAAT
>CAXTYP010000143.1:0-6754 GCA_964248435.1 uncultured Acidobacteriaceae bacterium
GCGTTTTTGGACGCGATGCGACCGCTGTTGCCGGCGGTAGGCGGAGCGCTGCGGCGAGTGCCGCACCCGGCGGGAAAGGTGGCAGCGGACCTGCTGCCGTGGCTGGGAAACATTGGGAGCCTGGGGGCGCTTGGAAGCCTGGTAGCGGACCGGGTGGGGAGCCGGGCTGCTTCGGGGGAGGTGCCGGTGGGGGCCGGTGCGCACGTGCCGGATGCTCGCCTGGAGCAGCTCGTGATGGAGCTGAAGGAAAGCAAAAAGCGGCAGGACGCCCAGGACGAGCAGTTGCGGCGCATGCGGGAAGCGCTGGAACGCACGGTAGCTGAGCAGGGGACCCTGACGCACCAGGCCCACAGGCTGGCCGACCGGGTGCGCCTGCTGATGGCCTGCGTCCTGATCCTGCTGATGCTGGTGGCCGCGCAGATTGTATTCCTGGTGGTGTATCTGCACCGGTAGTGGAGCACACATACGGCAATCGCCTGTTTGGAGGCGTGAAATCACCCCCAAAGGGACGAATTTTCATTGCCAATCGTCCTGAAAGGCCGCTACGATTCGCTCATCAATGGAACAGGGGAGCCCCCGCTCCTTCGGCCACAAGGCCGATCTGATTCCTCCCCGCGGGGAAAACAGCCTGGCCGCCTAAACGGAACCGCTCGTGGAGTCTCCCCTATGGCGTGGTATGCCTACTGTGTTGCCGAAAAGCAAGCCTTTCCTGAACTGATCCGCCATCGAAAACCTGTGCCGATCGAGAACCTGACCGGCATTCAAGGAAACCAGGTTTTCCTTTACCCGGCCAGCGAACTGGCTGTTGTTGTTTCCGAGCACACCCCTTCCACAATCCCACAGGCCGAGCATGCACGGGACCACGCGCGCGTGATCGCGGGGTGCTTTGGCTCGGCAACCGTGCTGCCGTTCCGGTTCGGCACGGTGTTTGCAAACGACGAGTTGTTGCGGCGCTCCATCCGTTCGAACGGCCGGCAGTTCGCGGCCAATCTCCAGGCGCTGCATGGCAAAAGCGAGATGCATATCAAGTTGACGCTGGACGACTGCTGCCGTGAGCAGATGCGCGAGCTATTGAGCATGGGCGTGGGAGCCAAGCCGGCCTACCTGAGCGACATGCGGGAAACAGCGGTGCGGCAGCGCGAGCGGCAAACGCGGGCTCGCTCCGTGTCCATGCAGCTAAACCGGATGTTTTTGCCGCTGGAAGAGGAGATCTCCTGCCGGACGGTGGAAGGGGGCCGGCTGCAGCTCGAGGTCAGCCACCTGATTTCGTCGCGATTGGTGGAGCGGTACGTGAACAAGTTCGCGACGGCGCGGGAGCAGATGCGCGGCTGCCAGTTGCAGCTTTCAGGGCCGTGGCCCCCGTACCATTTTGTGCACAGTCTGACCCGGAGTGTGGCCCCGATTCCCCCCGCGGCGACCCCTCTTCGCGCGAAAACCGCTTAGGTGGGCGAGGCGCTTTCCCCGAAGCGGTTTGTGCAAGATCGCTTCTGGAGTTCGCGCTGCACGCTCCCTTTTCCCGATAGCTCCCGATACGTCTGGGGGAGAGCCGGGCTTTTCAGGAGCGCTCTGGGCTCTCCGCCTCCGTATGGAGGTTCTTCCGTAGGTCGCCGGCGGTCAGCTCCCGTTTTCTTTCCCCTGCGGCTGCCTGCGCTGGATCACCTCCCCGTCCGACTCTTCAAAAGACCCGGTGCGTAAAGGGCCTGCGGGCCGGTAGGTGTTGATGAGAATGCCGCTGGGCGTGGCTTTTGTTCCGGTGAGCCCAAGTTCGCGTGGCGGGGTGCCATCGGCGAAGAAACGCTTCCCCTGGCCCAGCAGGACGGGGTAGATGATCAAAAGGACCTCGTCCGCAAGTCCGTGTTCCATCAGGACCGAGGTCAGAGTGGAACTCCCCCAAAGAACCAGGTCTGGGCCGTCCGACATCTTGGTACGCCGAACATCTGCCACGAGATTGGGGCCGAGGCTTTCGACAGGCCCCCACTGGAGAGTGTCCGGCCGGTGGGTCGCGACATATTTCGTGGCCGCGTTTAGGCTGTCGGCCATGGCGTTGCTCTTGATTTTGGGCCAGAAACCTGCCCAGATATCGTAGGTGCGCCGTCCCAGCAGCAGATCGAAGCGTTCGCCGTGCGCCGCGAGGATCGCTTTTCCGCCCTCGTCATCGTCAAAGGGCGCGGCCCACCCGCCGTACGGGTAGTCGCCGTCCTCCCCAGGGCCGCCGGGGGCCTGGATGACGCCGTCGAGTGAAATATGTTCGATGATCCTGAGGGCTCTCATCCTAAAGCCTTTATCCTGAAGCCTTCATGGATTGGATTTGCGCGCCAGGCCGAGGGCGTCGGCCTGGCGGCGCATGGCACCGGCGCGGTCGATTTTGCGCCAGAAGGCCAGGAAGTAGTCGCCGGCTGAAACGATGGAAACGATCGCCATGAAGTAGATGGAGGCGACCGCGATGGAGTCGATCGGAATCTCAAACCAGCCGATGTACCAGGCCTGCCAGCCATGGTCAAGCACGGCGGTGATGACACAAACGATCTGGATGACGGTTTTGAGCTTGCCAAGGTCGCTGGCCGCAATGGTGAAACCTTCAGAAGAAGCGATGGAGCGGAGGCCGCTGACCAGGAACTCGCGCCCGATGACGACGGTCGCGATCCAGGGCTTGACGATGTGGGGGTTGTACTGCACGAGCGCGATAAAGGCAGCGGTGACGAGGAGCTTGTCGGCCAGGGGGTCGAGCAGCATGCCGAGCGTGGTGATTTCGCCGCGCTTGCGGGCCAGGTAGCCGTCGACGCCGTCGGTGACAAAGGCCAGAAGAAAGAAGATGGACACGAAAAGCTCCTGCGCGCCGGGGTTGGCGCGCAGGGGAAAGTGCGGGGACAGGAGCCAGATCAGGAGCGGCACGCAGAGGATTCGGCTGGTCGTGATGGAGTTGGGGAGATTCACACGCGCGCGCTTTTCCGGTTCTGCTCCCTGCCTGCCGGACTTGTGGCGGACGCAGCCCGCTGGCCTGGGATGGAAGGGATGCAGATTTATTATGCATCACCTTCCTATGGGACGGGTTAAAAGCGGAGCGCATGCCTCCTCAGCTCATGCGTGGGATACAACCCCGGCCTTCCACGCAGACAAGGTTGGTGCCCGTGGCGCGGGCTTGTTCAAGTGCTTGAACGGCGCAGTCTACCAGGCGTTCACGGGGGGTGGCCCGCTTGGCGCGGAGGCTGGCAGCGCCGACCGTAACGGTGGCGTGGTGGCGCTTTTGCCCGGCATAAACGGCCATCTCCTCGATGCAGCCGCGCAGCCGTTCGGCAATCTGGGTGACGCCGTCGGTTCCGACGCCAGGCAGCATCACGACGAAGTGGTGGCTGTCAAAGCGGGCCACGATGTCGTCGGCGCGGCGAAGGCTGCCCTTGAGCAGTTCGGCGACCTGTTTTTGCAGGAGTTCGGCAAAGGGTGCTCCGAAGTCGCGCTTTTGCTCGGGGAGGTTGTCGATGGAGAAGAACAGGAGCGCGACAGAGTGGCGGCGGACCGTGGCTCCATCCCAGGCGGCGCGCAGGCGCATATCAAAAGCGGTCCGGTTGGCAACACCGGTCAAGGGGTCGAGGTGGCGGCTGGTTTCAGCGTCGGCAGGGGCCGGGGTGTTACCTGCAAAGACGGCCTGGCGCAGCAGTACAAAGTCGCGGCGGGCTTCGTTGTAGCGCATCTGGGCCAGCAGGACCAGCAGGACCGCGGCAAAGCCCGGGGCCCAAAAGGACTCAAAGATGACAGGGAGGCCGAGTGTGTGCGGGGCAGGGCCAAGGAGCAGGGAAGCGGCGTCGGCAAGCAGCGCGGTGCCGGCGGCCAGAGCAGTCCAGCCGCGAGGCAGGGCGGCGAGCGAGCCCAGCATAAGAACAAGGATGGCGACGCCGGTCTGCATGGGCAACAGCTGCGCGGCGCTCGTGTAGGGGAGACCAGCCAGCAATGCCACCACCAGGAGGGCGGCAAGTCCGACCAGAAAAGCCCGGCCGGCGGCGCGATGGCGCAGCGGGGTCGGCAGCAGCATGCCGAGGAGCAGCAGCAGGGTGATGGGACCGCCGTGGATGGCGAAGATGGCGGGGGAAAGATGGAGCGCGGCACGCTCCGCGATCAGCAGGAGATGGAAAAGCAGGCCTGCGCCGAGAAGCCCGGGCAGGGTGCCACCGGCCGGCGACGCGGCCTGCATTTCGGCGAACTCCCGTTCCAGTTCCACGGGAAGGGGCCGGACCGGAGACGCGGCCATACCGGCCGAGAATGGATTGAAGGGGGTGGAGGTCGAGGTTTCGAACATGGAGGTTGTATCGGCGGAAAGGGGGAATGCTTGAGCGGGGTGGTGCGTGGAGGGAACGAGTTTTCCCGATTGGGGAAACGGGGGCGACGAGGGGCCGGGGAAGACGGTGCGTGAGGTGGAGCGGATACGGGTGGAGAGGGCGCGCTTGCGGTGCGCGATCTCCGGCGTAAAGGGTGAGTCGCAGGCGTACAGCAGGGGCGGAGCGGGGACGTTGCAGGATGGCCGAGGCACCCTGGTGCTGAACGGGCCCGGACGCGAGAACGGATTGCCGGCGGCGGTGAGAGTCACGGTGACGGCCGCCCAACCTGCTTGAGATCACCAAGGAAAGCGCGGCACCGGGGGCAGGCGTTTGTATTTCGTGACCGTTACATGTTCGTGCGAAGCCGAGCGCCGACGGTGAGCTTGGGCAAGTGAGCGGCCGGTTCGCGGCTACCCGTCAAGCGTAGATGCCGCGTTGCTTGATGGCAAAGGCGACGCGGTCCATGGCGAGCATGTAGGCGGCGATGCGGTTGTTGACGTCGTGGGCTTCGGCGTAGCGGACCACGTCGTCGAAAGAAGCGGCGAGGATCGCTTCAAGCTGCTCGTTGACGGTGTCTTCTTTCCAAAAGTAGCCCTGGCGGTCCTGCACCCATTCGAAGTAGGAGGCGGTGACGCCGCCGGCGTTGGCGAGGATGTCGGGGATGACGAAGATGCGTTTTTCGGCGAGGATTTCGTCGGCGACCGCGGTAGTGGGGCCGTTGGCGCCTTCGGCGACGATCCGGGCGCGGATGCGGTCGGCGTTGCGGCTGGTGATGACGTTTTCCATGGCGGCGGGGACCAGGATTTCGCAGTCGGCGGTGATGAGCTCGTCGGGGTCGGCGGCTTCGGCCCCGCGAAAGCCTAGCACGCTGCCCTGCCTTTGGTGGTGCTCGGCGAGCGCGTGGATGTCGATGCCGTCGCGATTGAAAAGGGCGCCGTCGTACTCGGCGATGCCGATGATTTTGTAGCCGGACTCCATCATGAGCCGGGCGGCGTTGGCACCGACGTTGCCGAAGCCCTGGAGGATGACACGGCAGCCATCGCGCGGGAGTTCCAGGAAGCGGAGGGCTTCGTCGCAAACCTTGCGGAGGCCGCGGCCGGTGGCTTCGCGGCGGCCGCGTGAACCGCCGATGGTGAGCGGCTTGCCCGTGACGACGCTGGTGACGGTTTGCCGCATGTGCATGGAGTAGGTGTCCATGATCCAGGCCATGGTTTGCTCGTTGGTGCCGAGGTCGGGGGCGGGGACGTCTTTTTCGGGCCCAATAAAGTCGATGATCTCGGCGGTGTAGCGGCGGGTGATGCGCTCAAGCTCGCCTTGCGAGAGCTTTTTGGGGTCGCAGATGACGCCGCCCTTGGCGCCGCCGAAGGGGATGTTGACGACGGCGCACTTCCAGGTCATCCAGGACGCGAGGGCGCGCACTTCGTCGAGCGTGACATCGGGGGCGTAGCGGATGCCGCCCTTGCCGGGACCGCGCGCCTGGGAGTGCTGGACGCGGTAGCCGGTGAAAACTTCAAAGCGGCCGTCGTCCATCTGCACCGGGAAGTGGACGATGATCTCGCGGGAAGGCTGCCGGAGGACCTTCCAGATGCCGGGGTCGAGGTTGAGCTTTTCGGCGGCGTACTCAAAACGGGCGGCCTGGGCTTCCCAGGGGTTAATCTCTTGTTCGAGCGAAATCGCGGTTGACATCAAGAACAATCTCCAGCGCGCGCAACGGCGCACAAAAAGCGGTTTGATTCATCGCTCGGCGCCCGCCCTGACGGCGGGGCTACCCGGACATGCGGGCGGATGAAACCGCTTCAAACGTCCCCGAGTATAGGCTTCGCGTCCGGGGGCAGCAAGGCATGGCAGCACCCCTGGTTACCTTTGGTGATTGGACGGTTCCAAAATGGGAAGGGCAAACGGGAGGACTAACGTGAAGGGGCGAAGCGGAAGGCTGCCGGCGTTTAGCATGGCAACACACGCCCATGCCTGAGCACGAGTTCCCACTGCCCGCTTCCCTGCCACAAACGCAGCCTTCGCGCGAACGCTTTCTTGAGCTTGCGAAAACGCACACGCTGGTGCCGCTGTTTGCCGTGTTGAATGCGGACCTGGAAACGCCGGTGACGGCCTTTTTGCGGCTTGCGGAGGACGAGGAAGAGTGTTTTCTGCTGGAGTCGGTGGAAGGAGGGGAAAAGATCGGGCGGTACACTTTTATCGGCGTGCGGCCGTTTCGCAAGGTAGTGGCGCGCGGGCGCGAGCTGACCGTATTTGAAAACGGCGCGGTGGAGCGGCGCACGGGCGACGTGTTTGCGCTGCTGCAAACGATGCTGGGCGGGCACAGTCCGGCGAAAGTGCCGGGGTTGCCGCCGTTTACCGCCGGGGCGGTGGGTTTTCTGGCGTATGACGCGGTGCGCTTGATTGAGGAGCTGCCCGCGAACGCGCCCGATGAGCTTGGGGTGCCGGAC
>CAXTYP010000144.1:0-6662 GCA_964248435.1 uncultured Acidobacteriaceae bacterium
CGTTTGAACACACCAATGTGGACGATCAAGTGCTGATGAAATCGGACGGGTTTCCGACCTATCACCTGGCGAACGTGGTGGACGACCACTTGATGGGGATCACGGATGTGATTCGCGCGGAAGAGTGGATCAGCTCGACGCCGAAACATGTGCTGCTGTATCGGGCGTTTGGGTGGGAACTGCCGAAGTTTTGGCATATGCCGCTGCTGCGGCACACGGATAAGTCGAAGATTTCGAAGCGCAAGAACCCAGTGAGTTTGCATTACTACCGCGACTCGGGCTTTTTGCCAGAGGCGATGCTGAACTTCCTGGGCCTGATGGGAGGCGGGATGACGCAGACCGGCGCGGTTGAAAACCCGAAGGAAGCGGACCTGTTTTCGCTCGCCGACATGAAAGAGCGGTTCGACTTTGCGCGGATCTCGCTGGGCGGCCCGGTGTTTGACCTGCCGAAGCTGCGCTGGATGAACAGTGAGTACATCCGGCGGCTGTCGCCGGAGGACTTCTTTGCGGCGATGCGGCGGACGGTTTTTTCAGACCAGTATTTGCGGGCGATTGCACCGCTGGTGCAGACGCGCATCGAGGTGCTGGGGGGCTTCGGCGATCTCGCGGACTTCTTTTTCAAGGACAACGTGATGCCGCCGGAAGCAGTGTGGCTGCCGAAAAAGCGGACCCCGGAGGAGACGCTCCTGTTTGCAGGCGAGCTGCTCGGGACGCTGGAAGCGTGTGCATGGGAAAAGGCCGCGATGGAAGAGGCGATGAAAAGCTTGGGCGAGGCGAAAGGGTGGAGCGTGAAGGAGAACTTCATGCTGCTGCGCGCGATCGTGACGGGCAGTACGCAGTCGCCGCCGCTGCTGGAGAGTTTGGTGGTGTTTGGGAAAGCACGGACGCTGGACCGGGTGAGGCGGTTTTTGCTGTCGCAGAAGGGGCCGCGTCCGGCCAAGGCTGCGTCCGGGGCTTAGCGGACCAACCAGTGCACGATCTAGTGCACGACGACGTCAAGAGCGACGGGGGCTTTTTTCGGCGGGAAGCAGCTCTCCGCATCGCAGGCCTGGTAACGCAGAGCGGCGTTGAGCAGCTGCTCGCCGGGCCGGGTGGCGAGCAGGCGGGCGTGAAGCACGACCTCACCTGAATAAACGTTCAGCTTTTGGTCGGGAAAAGCTCGGGAGCTGTAGGGAGTGCCTTGGGGGAAGGCGACGGCCTGCACATCGAGGCCGGGAGGCTCGGCAACGATGAGCTCGGTGCGGACCAGGCTTTTATCGGACGGGGTGTGGGAGTTGATGTGGAGGCCGTCGCGGATGCGGAAGTGAAGCTCCACCTCGGACGGTATGCCGCGGGTGAGCGTGACCTGCTCGGGGTACTGGTAGACGACGGGGTCGGCTTCCCTTTGCGTGTCGTGCTGCCACGGCAGCTGCTGGGCGAGCACCCCGGCGACGAGGGCGAGCGCGCCCAGGGCGAGGCTAGGCGCCACTGCCGATCGCTTTCTTGATATCGGCTTCGGCTTCGTCCCTGGACCCGGCGCCGGTAATGACGGCGACGATTTTGCCGGAGCGATCGATGTAAAAGGACTGCGGGACAACGTCGATTCCGCCGTACTGCTGCGCGATGGATCCGCCGTTGAACAGGACGGGGTAGTTGATGCGCAGCTTTTTGGCGGCGGCTGTGATGGCTTGTTTCTGCTCATCGGCTTTCGCTTTTACCGACGGATCGAGCTCATCGGAAGAGACGCCGAGGATCTCGAAACCCTGCGCGGCGTACTGGGTGTGAAGGGCGGCAAGCCAGGGTATTTCGTACTTGCAGGGGCCGCACCAGGTGGCCCAAAAGTTGACCAGCACGGGGCGGCCCTTGTAGCTGGCGAGCGACGCCTTGTGGCCCTCGGTGTCGACGAGTTGAAAGGTGGGCGCGGGTTTGCCGAGCAGGGGGCTGGGCGGGGCTGCCTCGGGAGTGTCACCGGCCGGCGTGCCGATGCCGCCGTCAGGGGTGAGCACCAGCTGCTGGCCGGGCGGCTTGGCGGCGGCAGCGCTTTGCAACTGGCGGGCGCGGAAGTTGGAAACGCCGGCCCAAAGAACAAGAGCCAGACCTGCGAGAACCAGTGCAATGACGGAAAGGCGACGGATCAAGGCGGCTCCCTATGCTGCTCCGCCTAGTTTAAAGGAAGAGCGGGTTGCGCCGGGGTGCGGCGGATGCTTTGATGGAAACCGGGATGGAATCCTCAACACAGATCACAACACCGTCGGAGCTGGTGCGTACGGAGGCCGCTGCCTTGCTGGCGCTGGCGGACCGCCTGGACGGGACCATGGCCGCGGCATTTGAGCAGGCGGTCGGGCTTGTGCTGAGCTGCGGCGAGGCGCGCGGGCGCGTAGTGGTGACGGGGATGGGCAAGAGCGGGATCGTGGCGCAGAAAATCGCGGCCACGCTTTCGTCGACCGGGACGCCGGCGCTGTTTCTCCACCCGGCCGAGGCGGTGCATGGCGATATTGGCATGCTGCAAGGGGGCGACGTGGTGGTGGCGCTTTCGTCGAGCGGCGAAACCGAGGAACTTCTGCGACTGCTGGTAACGCTGAAACGTGTGGGCGATGCGCTGATCACCTTTTGCTGTGACGCGGGCTCGACGCTGGCGCGGGCAAGCGATGTGGTGCTGGATTGTGGTGTGGACGGTGAGGCTTGTGGACTGGGGCTGGCACCCACGGCCTCGACGACCACGATGCTGGCGCTCGGGGATGCGCTCGCGATCGCGGTGTCGCTGCGCAAAGGCTTCCAGGCAGAGGACTTTGCGCGGCTGCACCCGGGCGGGCGGCTGGGCAAGCAGCTGGCCCCGGTGCGAACACTGATGCACACGGGCGAGCGGGTGCCGCGGGTCAGGCTCGGGACGCTGCTGGGCGCGGTGATGGACGAGATGTCACGCGGGGGCCTGGGGATGGCGGTGGTGGTGGACGACGACGACCGGCTGCTTGGGGTGGTGAGCGACGGCGACCTGCGGCGGCTGCTGGTGGCGCATGGCGGCGCGGCGCTGGAGCTGACGGCCGGCGAGGTGATGCACCGGGAGCCGCATACGATTGGCCCGGACGAGCTGGCGGCCCGGGCGCTTGGCGAAATGGAGCGCTTCCGGATCACGTCGCTGGTGGTGCCGGGGGCGGACGGGAGGTTGGAAGGGGTGCTGCACCTCCATGCGTTGTGGGGGCTGGGGCTGGTTTAAAGAATTGCCTTAAGATCATTTCGGGACAAGGGCGAACATCCTTGCTGTCGCGCTTTATATGGACTAACTTAGTCACACAAGCGGAGGGTGTATGCAGTATTCGGTTCACGAAGCCAAGACCCACTTTTCAAAGCTTCTGGCAGAGGTGGCGCAAGGTAAAGAGGTTGTGATCACCTCCGGCCGCGGCCGGAAGCAGATCGCGAAGATCTCGCGGGTGGAAGAGCCGGATAAACCACGGCTCGGTTTTGCCAAAGATTGGCCGGAGCTTCGCCCTGAATTTTTCGATCCTTTGCCGGAGGACGAACTTCGTCTCTGGAATGGGGAGGGCGATTGAGTCGCTTTTTGCTTGATACGCACACCTTCATCTGGGCAGCGCAGGATTCAAGCAAACTTTCAAGGACGGCAGCGACTCTGATCCAGGACAGGAGTCACGAAGTTTTCGTGTCGGCAGTCACTGCCTGGGAAATTGCCACGAAATCTCGGATCGGCAAACTCGATGTATTCGTGGCCGGCACTTTTGAAACGCGAATGCAAATCGCGGATTACATCGAACTGCCGGTTTCCATTCGTCACGGAACGACTGCAGGTGCCTTTGCCGGAACGCACAAAGACCCCTTCGACCGCATTCTCGCGGCTCAAGCACTGATCGAGAACCTGACCCTGTTGAGCAATGACAGGGAGCTGGATGCGTTTGGGGTAAAGCGGATTTGGTAATGCCTGCCTCAAGGGCACACTGTGTTCTATGGTGAAACGGAAGGCGGCTCTGGCGGCTTACTGTCTGTGTTTTGCGCAAGGGACGGTAGCGCATGGTTTGGATTTCGTAAGAAGAGGCTGGCCTCCTTACCACCACGGGCCTTTGCTCGTTCGTGTTTTCTGGACGGCTCTCGTCTTGCTTGATCCGGCGATAATTTTCCTGCTTGTGAGATATCGCCGCATCGGTCTCCTGGCCGCTCTCAGCGTCATGCTGCTGGATGTAGCGGCGAACGGCTATGCCGCTTTCACCCTTCATGACAACGGTTTTGCACTGGCTTTGCCGCTCCAGTGTACGTTCCTGGGCTATGTTCTCGGCTCGCTCCCTTTCTTATGGCCTGAACCCCATTTAAAGTGAGTAGGTCTAGATCTACTTGAAAGGTTGTGCATGCATCGCTGGTCCAAGCTGTTTCTTCCTACATTGCGCGAAGCGCCTTCGGATGCGGAGGTCGCGAGCCACAAATTTCTGCTGCGGGCCGGGTATGTGCGCCAGGTGGGTGCGGGCATTTATTCGTACCTGTTCCTGGGGCAGCGGTCGATCGGCAAGATCGTCGCGATCGTGCGGGAAGAGATGGACCGGATCGGGCAGGAGTTTCTGCTCCCGGCTCTTCTGCCTTCTGACCTGTGGCAGCAAAGCGGCCGCTGGACGACCATGGGCGAAAACATGTTTCGCCTCCAGGACCGCAAGGGGGCGGAGCTGTGCCTGGGCATGACGCATGAAGAGATCATGACGGACATCGCGCGGAAGGAGTTGCGGAGCTACAAGCAGCTGCCGCAGATCTGGTACCAGATCCAGACGAAGTTTCGCGATGAGCCGCGGCCGAAGTCGGGGCTGTTGCGGGTGCGGCAGTTCCTGATGAAGGATTCGTACTCGTTCGACATCGATGAGGAAGGGCTGGACCGGTCGTACCAACTGCATGACGCGGCCTACCGCAGGATCTTCGAGCGTTGCGGGCTGCGGTTTGTGGCCGTGGAAGCGGACTCGGGCGCGATGGGCGGTTCGCAGTCGCAGGAGTTTATGGTGTACACGGACGCCGGCGAAGACCTGATCGCGAGCTCGGAGGTGACGGGGTACGCGGCGAATCTCGAAAAGGCGACATCGAAGCTCGCGCCGGTCGGGGACCTGGAGCCGACCGGGGACGGAATGCCAGAGCTTGTTGCTACGCCGGGCCAGGCGGCGATCGCGGATGTGGCGAAGTTCTTCGGGATCGCGGCGGCTCAGGACATCAAGTGCGTGGCCTACATGGTGGAGGTTCGCGGGGTTTCAGGCAAGAGCACATGGCGACCTGTAGCGGCGTTTTTGCGCGGCGACCACCAGGTGAACGAGACCAAGCTACTGGGAGTGGTTGGCGCCGCGGAGTTGCGGACCATGAACGGCGACGAGCTGCTGCAATGGCTCGGCGGCCCGGCGGGGTACCTGGGGCCAGTCGGGCTCGAGCGAGCGCCTGCTGTCCATAAAGATGGGTTGATCGTAGTCGTGGACCGTGCGCTGGAAGGCCGCAGGAACCTGGTTTGCGGGGCCAACAAGCTGGACTACCACTACCGGAACGTGACGCCGGGGCGTGACTTCGGCTGGACGGTGCTGGCCGACATTCGCAATGCGAATGAAGGTGAGGACGCGCCGGACGCGCCCGAAAGGGTGAGCGCACCGCTGCGGATCGGCAAGGCGGTCGAGATCGGGCATATTTTCAAGCTGGGGCGGCGCTACACGGAAGCGCTGGGGTCGCGGGTGCTGGACCGCAATGGCAAGGAAGTGACGCCGATCATGGGCTCGTACGGGATCGGGATCGAGCGCATTCTGACGGCGGCGATTGAGCAGTCGGCAGCCGAAAAGCCCGACACAAACGGGTTCTGCCTGCCGCGGGCGATCGCGCCGTTTGAGGTGGTGGTGACAGTCACGAATGTGCGGGATGCGGGGCTGATGGAGGCCGGGGAGCGGCTGGCGTCGGAGCTGGACGCAGCCGGGGTGGACGTGCTGCTGGACGACCGGGACGAGCGCGCGGGGGTAAAGTTCAAGGATGCGGACCTGGTGGGGATTCCGTTTCGGGTGAATGTGGGCAAGCGCGCGGCCGAAGGGATCGCCGAGCTGGTCGATCGGGCTGCGGGCACGGTGGACGAGGTGCCGCTGGCGGAGATCGCCGCGCGGCTGGCGGTTCGGTAAAACAGGCAGGCGTTCTAAAGCAGGACAGAGGAAGGGCGCTGGCTGCGACTCTGGCGTCCCTGGGTGTTGCGAAACGAAGCGCGTCCAAACGGACAATCAGTATGCGTGAGAGTCTAAGTAGCGACACGCAGAGCCGGAAACGGCGACGAACGCGGGACCGGGTTGAGGCATGCGGGATGGGGCGCAGGCTCGAGACGGCACAGAGTGTCTGCGCGGGACCGCGCAGAGTTGAGATAAGTAAAAAGGCGGTACGCCCTTGGCGATTCGGATTGCGGTTCCTCGGACTAACCTCCCGCCCAGGCGGGCGGGTCGGCACACGGGCAGAAGGCGGGTGCTGCTGCTCGCGCTGGTCGCTCTGGCGGTGTTTGCGCTGGTGGGCGCGGCGGTGTTTGGCTTTTACTACCACAAATACGGCGTCATCGTGGACCAGCGGCTTCAAAAGCCCTTGTTTACCAGCACGGCCCAGGTATATGCGGCCCCGCGGCAGGTGCGCACGGGGCAAAAGCTGACAGCCGCGACGGTCGCGGGGCAGCTGCGAGCGGCGGGCTACAGCGAGGA
>CAXTYP010000145.1:0-6615 GCA_964248435.1 uncultured Acidobacteriaceae bacterium
CACCCGACCCCGCGCACCCTCTTCCGCGCTTTTCGCCCCCGCGCCGCGTCCCGCACGGCGTCACTTTCCTGGGCCGCCTCTTCGACGAAGGCACCGTTGCCGGCGCCGGCCTCGCACTCGAACGAGCCATGGGCGTCGCCGCCGAGCGCCCGAAAGGATTTGCCTGATGCGCCGCGCTTTCCTCGCCCTGGCTTTATCGACCGCAACGCTTAGCACTTACGCACAACCGACACCGACCCGACCGCCCCACGCCACCGAGTACGACCTCCATGCGTATTCCCACGGCGTGTCGGCCTCGTACACCGCCCGCGACTTCCGCTTCGGCACCGGCGAGCAGCTGCCCGAGCTGCGCCTCCACTATGTCACGCTCGGCGAGCCCCATCACAATGCCGCCGGCCATGTCGACAACGCCGTGCTGATCCTCCACGGCACCGGCGGTTCCGCCGCGCAGTTTCTCGGGCCCAACTTCGCAGGCGTCCTGTTCGGCCCCGGCCAGCTGCTCGATGCGCGCACCCACTACATCATCCTTCCTGACTCCATTGGCCACGGCGACTCGTCCAAACCCAGCGACGGCGCGCATATGCGATTTCCCAGATACGACTACGACGACATGGTCCGCGCCCAGCATCTCCTGCTCACCGAAGGGCTTCATGTAGATCACGCCCGTCTCATCCTCGGCACCAGCATGGGCTGCATGCATGCTTTTGTCTGGGGCGAAATGTTTCCCACCTTCGCCGACGCCCTGATGCCGCTCGCCTGCCAGCCCGTGGAGATCGCCGGCCGCAATCGCATGACGCGCAAAATGATCATCGACGACATCGAAGGCGACCCCAACTTTCATGGCGGCGATTACCCATCCGAACCGCTCGGGGGTCTGCGCGCGGCCTATGAGATCGAAATGCTCATGGGCTCCAGCCCGCTCCAAATGCAGGAGCAAGAACCCACGCGCGCGCAAGCGGAGAGGTATCTTGAAACCACGCTCGACCGCGTCGTTCCGCAGCTGGACGGCGATGACATGATCTACCAGTTCGACGCTTCGCGAAACTACAATCCATATCCCAAACTCGGCACCATCTCCGCGCCGCTCACCCAGGTCAACTCCGCCGATGACTTCATCAACCCGCCTGAACTCGGCATCTCCGACAAGGCCATCCACCTCGTCCCGCAGGGTCGGTTCGTGCTGCTGCCGATCACGGAACAAACTCGCGGCCACGGCACTCACACGTTGCCTGCCATCTGGCAGCCGTACCTCGGGCAACTGCTGAGCCGGTCCCAAACCGGTCTACAAACCAGTCCGCCTTGAAGCCGTAAGCCTATGCCGCAGTGAAATCGACGGAGACTCACGTTTGTCCCACCACACCCTGCCGACACCAAGGTCACTGGCGCATCGCGTGTCGCTCCGCATAGACTCTCTCTACAATGAACAGTGCTGCACTGAAGGGGTTCTCACCCATGACCACTCGAACTCTCGCACTTGGCGCCGCTTTTGCTGCTTTCACCCTTTGTGCCGGCGCGCAAACCGCGAACCAGCCCGCCGCGAACCAGCCCTGGATGAACCGCAGCCTGTCGCCTGACCAGCGCGCCGCCCTTGTGCTCAAGGAAATGACGCTCGACGAAAAACTCTCCCTGTTGCACGGCAACGGCATGGCGCGCGAGCCGCAGTGGACCATGCCGCTCACCGGGGACTCGAACGGCGGCGCCGGCTACATCGCGCCCATCGCACGGCTCGGGGTTCCGGGCGTCAACATGTCCGACGCCGCCTACGGCATCCGCGCCTCCGGTGCCAACGGACGCTACTCCACCGCCCTGCCCAGCGACCTGGGCGCGGCCTGCTCCTGGGACCGTCACGCCGCCTACGAGTACGGCGCGCTGATCGCCCGTGAACTCCGCGCGCAGGGCTTCAACATGTCGCTCGGCGGCGGTGTCAACCTGACCCGCGAGCCACGCAACGGCCGCACCTTTGAGTACCTGGGCGAAGACCCGGTGCTCGCCGGCACGCTGGTCGGCCAGGTCATGACGGCCGAGAAAAATGAGCACGTCCTGTCCGATATCAAGCACTACGCCGTCAACGACCAGGAAACCGGACGCTCCGTCGTGAGCGCCGAGATTTCCAAACGCGCCATGCGCGAATCCGACCTCCTGGCTTTTCAGATCGGTATCCGCGAAGCACAGCCCGGTGCCGTGATGTGCGGCTACAACCGTGTCAACGGCCAGTACGATTGCCAAAATGATTACCTGCTGCGCGACACGCTCAAGGGCGACTGGCAGTACCCCGGCTTCGTCATCTCCGACTGGGGCGCGACCCACTCCACCGTTCAATCTTCGCACGCGGGCCTTGACCAGGAAGAGCCGGTGGATGAGTTCTACGGGCCGGCACTGAAAAAAGCAGTTCAAAACAAGCAGGTCTCCGTTGCTGAAATCGACGACCACGCGCGCCGCATCCTGCGCTCCTACTTCGACGACGGCATTTTCGACTACCCGGTTGAAAAGCGCGTCATCGATGTGGAAGCGAATCTCGACATAGCCCAGGAGATTGAAGAAGGCTCCATCGTTCTGTTGAAGAACGAGCGCAATGTCCTTCCTCTGTCCGCTGGAAAGACCCGTGCGGTGGCTCTTATCGGTGCCCATGCCGACGTCGGCATGCTGTCCGGCGGAGGGTCCGCGCAGGTGGATCCGCCGGGCGGCAACGCCATCGATCCATCGCAGGGCGCGATCAACTTCGGCAATCACACGCACGTGTTCTTCAATACCTCCCCGCTCAAGCAAATCGGGCTTGCCCTGCCGCAGGCAAAGGTACAGTACAACGCCGGCACCGATATCGCCGCCGCTGTCGCGCTCGCAAAGCAGTCCGACGTCGCGATTGTGTTCGCGCAGCAGTGGGAGATGGAAGGCATGGACCTGCCGTCGCTCGCGCTGCCCGATAACCAGGACGCGCTCATCGAGGCCGTCGCGGCTGCCAATCCGCATACGATTGTGGTACTTGAAACCGGCACCGCCGTGCTGATGCCGTGGGCCGGCAAGGTCGAAGGCATTGTCGAAACCTTCTACAGCGGCGCGCGCGGCGCCACTGCCCTGGCCCGCGTGCTGACCGGCGCCGTTAACCCTTCGGGCAAGCTCGCCATGACCTTTCCCATCAGCGAAGCCGACGAGCCGCACCCGATTATCGCGGCGCTGCCGGCCGAGGACAAGGGGGCAGGCACCGGCGCCGTCAACGCCGGTGGCAATGCCCAATCCAGCTACAAGGTGACTTATGACGAAGGATTGGAGGTCGGCTATAAGTGGTACGAAGCCCACAACAAACCCGTTCTGTTTCCCTTCGGCCACGGTCTGTCCTACACCAGCTTCGCGTACTCGGGCCTCCAGGTCGCGCCGGGCGCAAAACCGGAGGTGCGCTTTCTGCTGAAAAACACCGGCAAGCGCGCCGGGGCCGAGGTTGCGGAGGTTTACGCCTCGCTCCCCACCGGCACCCCCCTCACCGCGAACGAGCCGCCCCAGCGCCTAGTCGGCTACAGCAAGGTCATGCTGCAACCCGGCGAAAGCCGCGAGGTGACGGTCGACATCGAGCCGCTGTACCTGGCGGTTTACGACGAGGGCAGCAGCACCATGCGAGTCGCGCCCGGCAACTACACCTTTGCCGTCGGCGGCTCCTCGCAGGGGCTCTCGCTTAAGGCACAAACCACTCTTGAGGCCGCCCAGGTCTCGCACTGAGTGATCGCCGGCAGGAGTATTGTTTGAAGCAGGCACTCTACAGAGTGCCTGCTTCAGCCGCAAGGGGACCTATGCACGACGGTCTACAGATTGGAACCTTGGTCGTGATCCTGCTCGGCATCATGCTGAACCGGTATGACGTTGCCAGCTTGAGAAAGGAAATGCATGACCGTGTAGGAGAAGTCCGCAAGGAGATGAGTGACTTGCGCTCGGACGTCCATCGCAGCACCACCCTTGTCCCCGAACTGCTGTTCCAGCACGCAGAACGAATCACCAAGCTCGAAAGCAAGTCCTAGCGCCTCGTTCGTCCAGCCGTCGGCAACGGCAGGTAAAACAACAGTGGCGCTTTTTCACGCGGCATATACACTGCTGCTAACCATGGCGACCACCCTGTCCCGCTCCCTTCTCCTTGCTGCGTCCGTCGCTCTCGCTTCTCAAGCCTTCGCGCAGAAGCAGCCCCTGCCCGAGCCCACCCCCTACCCGCCCGCTATCGCCGCACCGGTCGACAAGCCTTACGTTGGGCCGATCAAGCTCTCGGTAGACCTGAGCAACAACCCCGACCGCCTAGCGACCGTACACGAGGACGTGCCGGTGGAAAAAGGCGCGAAGGAGATGGTGCTGCTGTACCCGCAGTGGATCCCCGGCAACCACTCGCCGACCGGCCCGATCTCGAAGCTGGGCGGCATCGTGACCACGGTTGACGGCAAGCGCGTGCAATGGGTGCGCGACCGCGTCAACGTCTACGCTTTTCACATCCCGCTCACCCCGGGCGCGCAAACGGTCGGGCTGGACTTCCAGTACCTGTCGCCGGTCAAGCACAATGAGGGCCGGATCGAGATCTCGAACGAGATCGCCGACCTGGCCTGGAACGAAGTCGTGATGTATCCGGCAGGCTACTTTGCGCGCGATGTGCCGTTCGATGTCACGCTGAAACTGCCGGACGGCTGGAAGTATGCAACGGCTTTGGAAACTGCTTCCGCCAGCGGCTCGACGATCACGTTTCAGCGAGTGATGCTCAACAACCTGGTCGACTCGCCGTTGTACGGCGGTGTGAACTACAAGCGCATCGACCTGTCGCCCACGGCGACCGACAAGGTGTACCTGGACGTGTTCGCCGACAAGCCGGAAGATCTGGAGATCACGCCGGACGAGCTCCAAAAGCACAAAAACCTGACACTTGAAGCCGACAAGCTGTATGGTTCGCACCACTACGACCACTACGACTTCCTGCTGCTGTTGAGCGACAAGGTCGGCGGCGTCGGCCTGGAGCATCACCAGTCGAGCGAGGACGGGCACGGACGCGATTACTTTACCGATTGGGCCGGCGGCATCGGCGGGCGCGACCTGCTGGGGCACGAGTACACCCACTCCTGGGACGGCAAGTTTCGGCGGCCGGCCGACCTGTGGACCCCTAACTTCAATGTGCCGATGCGCGACGACCTGCTCTGGGTGTACGAAGGCATGACCCAGTACTGGGGCAACGTCCTGACAGGGCGCGCCGGCATGCGGACGCCCGAGGAGTCGCGTGAAGTCTTTGCGCTGGTGGCAGCGACGTTTGAGATGAGCCCAGGCCGCGAGTGGCGTCCGCTGATCGACACCACCAACCAGCCGACGGTGTCGCAGCGCTCGCCGGTGAGCTGGGTAAGCTGGCAGCGGCCCGAAGACTACTACACCGAGGGCATGCTGATCTGGCTGGACGCGGACACCAAGATTCGTGAACTAACAAATGGAGCCAAGTCGCTGGACGACTTCGCCAAGCTGTTCTTCGGCCCTTATAACGGCTCGTATATTACGTTCACTTACCACTTTGAAGACGTGGTCAAGGCGTTGAACACGGTCGCGCCATATGACTGGGACGGCTTTCTGAAGACGCGCGTGTACGACCTGCATCCGGCGGTGCCGGAAGACGGCATCACGCGCGGCGGCTACAAGCTGGTCTACACCGATACGCCGATCCCGTGGCTGATCAAGGCAGAGGCGAAGGGCGGCTATGCAAGCTTTGCCACGTCGCTGGGCTTTATGGTCGGCTCGGCGCGCGGCGGCAATGCGGGCGGTGGCGGCGCGATCGGCGGCGTCGTGTGGAACAGCCCGGCGTTCAAGGCCGGCATGACGCCGGACATGGAGCTGGTGTCGGTGAACGGCACGGCGTACTCGGCCGACGTGCTGCGGAAGGCGATTGTGGCGGCGGAAAAAGGATCGGAGCCGATCGTGCTCCAGCTGCTGCGCGGCGACCAGTACACGACCGTTTCGCTGGACTACCATGGCGGGCTGCGTTACCCGTCGCTTCAAAGGGTGGATGGAGCGCCGGCGCGGCTGGACGACATCCTGGCGCCAAGCAAGAGTCCGCTGCCGCCGATGTAGGGTTGGGCCAGGTCTCGTAACATGAGACCTGGCGCTTTCATTGCCGCGATTTGTGGAATGGTTCCACGTGGAACATCGGCTTGGCTCTTGGTGCGACTTAGTTGGCGATACAAAATGCGTGATAAGTGCAATGCTTCTAAATGGTTAGAGTACTTATCGGAATCATGTGCCGGTTGGCCCTCCATAAGTGGCTAATGTGCTAGCGGGGCTGGAAAACGAATTCTACCTTGCCTTCGCCGGTTAGCTTCAGCGAGGCCTCAAAAGGCTTGCCGGCCTTGGAGACAAAGCCGTTGAGTTTGCCGGTGTGTCCTTCGCGGCAAAGCGTTTCCACCTCGGACGGGGACAGCTCGCGCCCGGCCATGGTGCGCCACACGGTCAGTCCGCACTTGGTCTCGTTCCAGTTGGAGCAGCCCCAGGCTTTGCTGTCTTCGCGGGGCAACCGCACGAAGCCCGCCTTGCAGACCGGGCAGGGAATGGGACCTGCTTTCGCGTTCGGCGTACTGCTTTGCGGTGAAGGACGTTTTGCGACGGAGCACGGCTTTTTCT
>CAXTYP010000146.1:0-6610 GCA_964248435.1 uncultured Acidobacteriaceae bacterium
CGCACAAAGCCGTCAAAGCGAGCGAATTAGTAGAGGGGCCGACGGCGGAGGTGGCCGAGCGGAACTCCTTGTAGAAGATGTTGGCGACGCGGAGATCGTACGCACCGAAGTTGCTCATGGCCCGCGCCACCGCGCCGATGGTGAGGGTGTTGCGCGGGGAAACGAGGACGACGGCGAGGCGGTCTAGGGAACGGGTGTGGAGTGGGCCAATGCTCATAGGCAGGTGCGTCAGGCTCAAGTGTAGCGTCCAGGCTGAAGAAATCGGACGCGATGGTGACAGTAAATGTCGCCAGAAGCCACGCCACAATCACTCCAGTAGGAGCCTTTGCTCGCAAGGAAGTCGGATCGGTGGTGTTGTCATTGTTTCGGCTACTACGGATTAAGTCCCGTCATAAGTAGAGAAATGTATCCATGCAAATCAAAATGGGCCTCGTCACGTAGGACCACAGCAAAGTTGTGAGTGAGAGCTTTCCTCACTTCACTGAGATGGGCTGCCCACTGAAAAGAGTTAGTAGGAGCGCTGCCGACCCTTTGAAGATTCACCAAGGGCATCGCCGTGTGTTGCAGGATTTAGTACATCCTCGAGAAGAGTTCTGAGGGGTCCCGATTGATCGGGGGGTTCAGCACCTTGCTAAGCAGGTTGCGCGGAGATGGTGGAAGCGTGGCAACGATCTTGCCTGCGTGGCTTTCACGCATCCTGGGCACCTTGAAGTTGAATGAATGCTTTGAGCCGTTGTTGATCCCGTTCGCGGATTTGTTCATCTCTGGTCATCCTGCTTCTTCCTTTCCCGGTGTGTTTCTACTACGTGACTGTCCCGGCAGGGTAGAGCGGCCTCCTTGTCAGGATGAGTTTGTTCCGGTCGCGGATGTTTTCCCGAGAGGGCGGCTACACGCTGCGGCAGAAATCTGAAAAACTAGATGCATGAGCGCAACCGCGACCGCACCCGTTCCTGCCGCTACCGGCCAAAAATTGTTTTCTGACCGTATCAACCGGATTGAAGTGTCCGCAACCATGGCCGTGACGGCCGAAGCGGCACGGCTGCGCGCTGAAGGCGTAAGCCTGGTGGACTTCGGCGCGGGCGAGCCGCATTTCGCGACGCCGCGGCACATCAAGGACGCAGCCATCGCGGCGATCGAGGGCAACTTCACCCGGTACACCGCCGTGCCGGGCATCCCGGACGTCCGCAAGGCGATCGTTGAGCGGCATGCGGCGGATTTTGGAACGAGTTACACACCGGAGGAAGCGGTGTTTACGACCGGCGGCAAGCTCGCGATCTTTAACGCGATGGAGGTGCTGGTCGACCATGGCGAAGAGGTCATCGTGCCCGCCCCTTACTGGGTTTCGTACAAGGACATCGTGCAGTACGCCGGTGGAGTGCCCGTGTTTCTTGAAACCAGCGAGGCCGACAACTTTCGCGTCACGGCTGAGGCTCTCGAGGCGAAAATCACACCGCGCACCAAGGCCATCATCCTGAACACGCCGTCGAACCCGGCCGGCTCAGTGATTGCGAAGAACGACCTGTTCGCCATCATCCGCATGGCGCATGCGCGCGGCATCTTTGTGTTAACCGATGAATGCTATGTGTACCTGCAATACGAGGGCGAGATGGTGTCGGGCGCGCAGGTGGCCGAGGCGAAAGAGCACGTGCTGGTGATGGGGTCGCTCTCGAAGACCTATGCCATGACGGGCTGGCGCGCGGGTTTCGCGCTGGGGCCGAAACCGATTATTGCCGCGATGGGCAAGCTGCAGTCGCAGTCCACCTCGAACGCGGCGACCTTTGTGCAGAAGGCGTCCGTTGTCGCGCTGACAAGCTCGCAGGAGTGCGTGGCCGAGATGCGGGCCGATTACGTCAAGCTGCGGGACCGCATCCTGGCCGGGCTGGGCGAAATTCCTGGGCTCACGTGCACGCGGCCGCAGGGAGCCTTTTATGTGTACCCGAACGTGTCGGCCTACCTGGGCAAGCCGGGCGGCCCGGCTTCGGCGATGGAGCTTGCGAAGCGCCTGTTGAACGAGGCCGGCGTGGTCACGGTGCCGGGCGAGGCCTTCGGCACCCGCGACCATATCCGCCTGTCGTATGCCGTTTCGCAGGACGCGGTCGATGAAGGGGTCAAGCGGATGAAGAGCTGGTTTGCCGGGTTGAGCGCCTGAGCGCGGGCATGACGGAGCTGCGCGTTGCCGGCATTCTGTTCGACATGGACGGCATCCTGGTGTCGTCGCTGGGCTCGGTCGAGCGCTCGTGGACGAAATGGGGCGACATGCGTGGGGTGGACGGCGCGAAAGCGATCCATGCCGCGCATGGCAAGCGGGCGGTTGAAACTATCCAGCTGCTGCGGCCTGACCTCGACGAGCAGGAAGAGTTGGCGCTGATTGAGCAGATCGAGATCGACGACACGGAAGGCTTGGCTGTATTGCCGGGTGTGCCGGAGCTGCTGGCGGTGCTGCCGGCCGACAGTTGGACGGTGTGTACCTCGGCGACCAAGCGGCTGGCTCGGGTGCGCATGGAGCATGTGGGGCTGACGCTGCCGCCGGAGTTCATCTCGGCTGACATGGTAGAAAACGGCAAGCCGCACCCGGAACCTTTTTTACGCGGGGCGGCACTGTTGGGCTTTGCGCCGGAGCAGTGCCTGGTGATTGAGGACGCCCCGGCAGGCTGCCGGGCGGGCAGGGCAGCGGGATGCACCGTGCTGGCAACGTTGTTTTCGCACCGGAAGGAGGAGCTGGCCGCGGCGGATTACCTAGTGCCGGATCTACAGGATTTTCGGGTTTCGGGTGTTGCCGGCGCGCTGGTGGTGCGTTTCGAACCACTGGGGTAAGCGGCTTGAATCACAAAGGGCTGGAACAAAGGTCCCGCCCTTTGTGATGACATAAAGCCGCTTACCTTGCAGCTACAACCTGCTGTTCCAAGGTGGAGCGAAAGTACTCCATCGAGAGCTTCAGGCCTTCTTCCAGGCTGATCTTCGGTTCCCAGCCGAGCAGGCGCCTGGCCTTGGAGATATCGGGCTTGCGCTGAAGCGGATCGTCCTGCGGCAGCGGCTCGAAGACGATCTCGGAGTCGGAGCCGGTAACTCGACGAATGGTTTCGGCGCACTCAAGAATGGTCCACTCGGTCGGATTGCCGATGTTGACCGGGGTGTGCTCGTCAGATGCCGCGAGCCGGACAATGCCATCAACCTCGTCGGCCACGTAGCAGAACGAACGGGTTTGTGAGCCGTCGCCGTAGACTGTCATGGGCGCGCCGCGCAACGCCTGCACCAGCAGGTTCGAGATGACGCGGCCGTCGTCGCGACCGAGGCGCGGGCCGTACGTGTTGAAGATACGCACCAGGTGGGTATTTGTCCCGTAGTAGCGGCGGTAGGCAGTGACCAGGGCTTCGGAAAAGCGTTTGGCTTCGTCGTAAACCGATCGTGGCCCGATAGGGTTGACGTGGCCCCAGTACTCCTCGGTTTGCGGGTGTACCTGGGGGTCGCCGTAGCACTCGGAGGTCGAAGCGTGGAGGAAGCCGGCCCCGTACTTTTTCGCGACTTCCAGCGCATTGCGGGTGCCGTTTGACCCTACATCGAGGGTTTCAATCCCAAGACGGTGATAGTTGACCGGGCTTGCGGGGGAAGCGAAGTTGTACACGTAATCGACGTGCCCGAAGTCGAATGGCTTGCAGATGTCGTGCTGTTCGAGCCGAAAGCGGGGCTCGCGCTTGAGATGCTCTACATTGGCGAGGTTGCCGGTGCACAGGTTGTCAACGCCCAGCACCGAGTGACCGTCGGCCAGAAAGCGATCCGCAAGGTGAGATCCGAGGAAGCCGGCAGCACCGGTCAATAATATGCGCATAAAGTTAAGGCTTTCTCCATTGGATTGGGTAGAGCGTAGCACGGGAGGATGAGCGGTCCAAGCGTGGCGGCGCGGGAATCGCTCCTTCCAAAGTCCGGCGCGATGCGGTGAGTCCGGGGCTCCAGGTCTTATGCGGTACCCTTGAGCCGTTTGCGACGGGTGGCTTGTTTCCCTTCAACAACAGTGGCCGGAACGGTGATGGAGGCCGGGTCGTCTTCCGGGGCGGGCGGCACGGCGATTGGGGGTGCGACCAGGGCCAGTCCATCATGGGGGATGGCAGCCGCCGATTCGCGGCCGTCCGCGACATCCATAAAGAACTGCTGGGCGTTAAAGGGCGACATCGCCTGGCCTTCGGCCGTGTCGCGCAGCATGCCGTAGGTGCCGTCGGGTCGCAGCAGGCGGGTTTTGTCGGTATCGGCCAGGTAAGCGGCCAAAATCTCGGAGCGGAGACGGGTTCGCAGCGCCGGATCCCGGACGGGAAACGTTACCTCGCAGCGCTCAAACAGGTTGCGCGGCATCCAGTCGGCCGAACCGCAATAGATTTCCTCGGCGCCGTCGTTGGCGAAGTAAAAGATGCGCGAGTGCTCGAGAAAACGGCCGACGACCGAGCGGACGCGGATGCGCTCGCTCACACCGGGTAACCCGGGCCGAAGCGAGCAGATGCCGCGCACGATCAGGTCGATCTCCACACCGGCCTGGGATGCGGCATAAAGCGCCTCGATGACGCTTTGCTCAAGCAGGGAGTTCATCTTGGCGACGATACGCGCGGGTCGTCCGGCACGCGCGTGTTCGGTTTCGCGCTGGATCAGCCGGATGGTGCTTTCGGCCAGCGTCAAGGGCGCGACCAGCAGGGGTGCATAGTCGTCGGACTCGGAGTGAGCGGTCAGGTAGTTGAAGACAGCATGGACGTTAGCCGTGATCGCGGGGTCGGAGGTGAGAAAGCTGATGTCGGTGTAGAAGCGCGAAGTCACGGGGTTGTAGTTGCCGGTGCCTAGATGCGCGTAACGGCGCATCACGCCGTCAGGGTCGTGACGAACGACCATGGCGAGCTTGCAGTGGGTCTTCAGGCCGACGATGCCGTGAAAGACCTGGACACCGGCATCCTCGAGGTTGCGCGCCCAGCGGATGTTGGAGGCCTCGTCGAAGCGCGCCGTCAACTCAACAACAACAGTGACCTCCTTGGTTTGCGCGGCTTCGGTGAGCGCGCGAAAGATGGGCGAATCGTCGCTGGTGCGGTAAAGCGTCTGCTTCATGGAAGCGACGGCGGGGTCAGCGGCGGCAGCCTCGATGAAGCCGACCACGGCTTCGTAGGAGTCGTACGGATGGTGCAGCAGAATGTCGTGATGGCGTAGTTCATCAAAAAGGTCGACGGATTTGCGATGGAGTCGTAGCTCGCGGCCGGTAAACGGAGGGTACTTGAGATCTGGCCGGTCAATCTCGCTGTACAGCGTCATCAAGCGTGAAAGATTGACAGGTCCGTCGGTGCGAAATACCTGTGACTCATCGAGCTCGAAGTTGGAGCGGAGCCGATCGATAATCTCCGGGTGCGCGTCCTGCTCGATCTCAAGGCGCACGGCATCGCCCTTGCGCCGGTTGTGCAGCTCGGACCGAACCGCTTCCAACAGGGAGCGGGATTCTTCCTCTTCGAAATACAGGTTGCTGTTGCGGGTGACGCGAAAGGCGGCGGTGGAAACGATCTCATAACCGCGATACATGCCCGCGGCCTGGTGCTCGATGAGGTCGTGAAGAAACAAAAAATCGTCGGAAGTACGGCCCGCCGTGGGCGGAAGGCGCATGAACCGGGGCAGTGCGCGGGGCACGGTGACCACGCCCAGCACGGCCGCGTTGGCGCCCTTGCGCTTGCGCCGCAGCAGCAGGGCAAGGCACAGCGCCCGGTTCAACACACGCGGAAAAGGGTGGCGTGGATCAATGGTGATCGGGGTGAGCAGGGGGTCCACGTCGCGCCCGTAAAGCCCGGTGGCGGCGCGTTTGCCTTCGGCGTCGAGATCGTCCCAGCCCAGGACGCGGATGCCCTCTGAGCACAGCGCCGGGTGGAGCTCATTGTTCCAGCAGCCGTACTGTTCCGCGACAAAGTCGTGCATATCGGCATTGATCTGGTCGAGCAGCCCTTGCGCGGTCATGCCGTCGGGCCCTGGCTCGCCCTGGCCCTCCTCAATGCGCTGCAGCATGCCGGCGATGCGGACCTCGATAAACTCGTCGAGGTTGGAGGCGGTGATGGCGAGGAACTTGACCCGCTCCAGCAGCGGGTTGCCAGGGTTGCGAGCCTCGGCCAGCACCCGGCGATTGAAGCTGAGCCAGGAGCTGTCACGGGCAATAAAGAGATTGCGTTGTGCTTCATCCATAGGGGATCGCGCCGCAGTGTAGACACCTATCCTAATATGGGCCGGCGGGCTGGGGGTACTCTGTCGAGCAAACTCAAGTTGCAATGGAGGTCGCCAAAGATTGACCCGAAAAGCGGCGGAGGGGAAGATAATAGAGTCAGACGGGGCCGCAGCACACGGATTTGGCCGGGGGGAAATGATGACAAGTGAAGGGTGTGAGGGCGCTGAAACAGTCGGGGCCATGGCAATGGAGCTGTTCCAGGTAGCGTCATTGCTGGTCGGCGACCAGGGCGAAGCCCTGCGGATGATTGAAAACTCGCTGGCGACCATGGAGATCGACCCGTGTATGGACCCGGAGCTGGCGCGGGAGCAAACGCGGTCGCGCGTAGTGCGCGCGGCTTTGTCCCAGCTGGCAGCCGAGCAGCCGGCAGCGTTTCGCACC
>CAXTYP010000147.1:0-6579 GCA_964248435.1 uncultured Acidobacteriaceae bacterium
CGAAGTAGAGTTTGAGGACATATTCGCTGTAGACTGCGCAGTTGCGACGGAGGTATGACCATGCCGCGCTCCATGCAGGCGAGCATGGTGGACCAGATGGCCAGCACGCCAGCGCGGACCTCGTTCGGCGAACGGAGCACGCATTCGTTCGCAAAGATCACTTCCGCGATCGTCAAATGAGCCGCTTCGGCCAGCGACAGCAACTCGACCGCGCTGCGAAACGGATAAAGTGTGGTGACCGGGGCGCTCGGGACCGCGAGCTCTTCTCCGTCGAGCACCACAAAGCCGCCGCCAATGGAGAAATAAGTCTGCGTGAGCAGGGAAGTGCCGCCCGCGTCGCACGCCTCGAATCGTATCCCGTTCGGGTGCTGGGTCCTGGCGCCGGGGGGCAGCATGGTGTCGCGATGAAAGATCAGGTCGGTGTCCGCATGGAACGGTACGAAATGCCCGCTAGGCAACGCGAGCGCGCCCGCAGCCGCAAGGGCGTTCAGCTTCGCATCGACTGCGGACGGGTCGACAGTTGCGGGATCTTCGCCGAGCAAGCCCAGCAGCACCGCGCGATCGGTGCCGTGGCCCTTGCCGGTCAGCGCGAGCGAGCCATACAGCTCCGCCGTGAGCCGCGCTGTTTGCCCGGCCAGCCCGCCCTGTTGAAGAGCCAGCGCAAAGCTGCGCGCGGCCCGCATGGGACCCATGGTGTGCGAGCTCGAAGGGCCGATGCCGATCTTGAACAGGTCGAAAAAGCTGGTGGTCACACCCCGATAGTAGCCCCTCGCCTGCCGTGCTGCGTCCGGGCAAAGCTTCGTTTTCCCAGCGTGAGGACATGCCGAAGGTCACGTCCGGCGTGTTTTCGTGTCGGCGCAAGAGAGCCGCGATGCTAGGCTCAAGCTCGCAAACCCAACCTATGCTCGCAAAAGCACTCAGCGCCGCTGTGTACGGCATCGACGCGCACCTGATCGACGTAGAAGTGGACTTCTCCGGTGTGAAGCTGATGGAGGACCGCTTTTATATGGTCGGTCTGCCGGACTCGGCGGTGCGCGAGTCGCGCGAGCGTGTGCGCGCGGCGATCAAGAACTCCGGCTTTCAGATTCCGCCGACCTCCATCACCATCAATCTCGCGCCGGCCGATCTGAAAAAAGAGGGCTCCGGCTTCGATCTCGCGATTGCAATCGGCATCCTCCATGCTTCGGGCGCGATGCAGCTCAAGAACCTGCACGAGATTTTGCTGATCGGCGAGCTGGGACTCGACGGCCTGCTGCGGCCCGTGCCCGGCATGCTGCCGATCGCGATCCTGGCGCGGGAGCGCGGCATTCGCACCCTGATTGTGCCGAAGGCCAATGCGCGGGAAGCAGCGGTGGTCGATGGGGTCGATGTGTACCCGGCCGAGTCGCTGAACTGTGTGCGCGGGCTGTTGAACGAGCATGCGGCGGGCGGTATCCAGTCGCAGCCGTACCGGGTGGAAGCGCGCGCGCTGCTCTCGGAGGAGCAGCAGTTTCACGTCGATTTTGCAGATGTACGCGGGCAAGGAAGCTCCAAGCGCGCGCTCGAAGTTGCCGCGGCCGGCGGGCACAACATCCTGATGATCGGGCCCCCGGGCTCGGGCAAGACCATGCTCGCCAAGCGGCTGCCAACGATCCTGGCGCCACTGTCGCTCGAGGAAGCGCTTGAGACCACCAAGATTCACTCGGTCGCAAGCGTGCTGGAAGAAGGCGCGGGGCTCGTGACGGAGCGGCCGTTCCGTTCGCCGCACCACACCATCTCCGACGCCGGGCTGATTGGCGGCGGGGCGGTGCCGCGTCCCGGCGAGGTGTCGCTGTCGCACAACGGGGTGCTGTTTCTGGACGAGTTGCCGGAGTTTCCGCGCAATGTGCTGGAAGTGATGCGGCAGCCGCTTGAGGATGGCAACGTGGTGATCGCACGAGCTTCCATGTCGCTTTCATTTCCGGCGCGGTTCATGCTGGCGGCCGCGATGAACCCTTGCCCGTGCGGCTACTTCAACGACAAGTCGCGCGAGTGCCATTGCACCCCGCCGATCATTCAGCGCTATGTGGCCAAGGTGAGTGGCCCGCTGCTGGACCGGATCGATATCCATATCGAGGTGCCGGCGGTGCAGTATCGTGAGCTGCGCTCGACCGCGTCGGCTGAAAGCTCTGCCTCGATTCGCGGGCGGGTGCTGGCCGCGCGTGAGCGGCAGCGCGCCCGATTCGCGGAGTCGAAGCAGAAAACCTACTCCAACGCGCAGATGGGAACACGGCAGATTCGGACCTTTTGTGAGCTGGCGCCCGACGCCGAAAAGCTGTTGGAGCGGGCCATGCAGCAGCAGGGGCTGACAGCTCGTGCACACGACCGCATTCTGAAAGTCGCTCGTACCATCGCCGACCTGGCTGGGGATGAAAGTGTAGCCCTGCCGCATATCGCGGAAGCGATCCAGTACCGAACCCTGGACCGTTCGTACTGGAATTAACCTGTCAGCTCAGGACTGGAGCGAAAGCAGCCGTTTGCCCAGCCCCAGGGCAACGGCTTCCGCGATCTCCGGGACTTTGGAGGCGGGAACTGAAGCCTGCGCCAGCTCGGCTGTTCCACCGCCTCGCAGACCAAACGGCCGCAGCGCTTCACGCAGCAGCGTGCTGCAGCCCTGCACGGGTGGGCCAGCTTGCGGTGCGGCGTCGGACACGAAATTGGAAGCAACAATCAGCGTGGCCGGATCGGCCGCGGTAGAAGCCAGGATGGCTATGGTTTGCGGCACGGCAGCCAACAGCTTGCCTGCCAGCAGCTTGATGTATTCCGCATCACGGTCAGGGAAGCAACGGTACACCAGGCGCATGCCATCTTCAATGCGTTCGGCGACTGCGAGCTGGACCGCGTGGTTTGTTGCGAGCTCTTCCCGTAGTTTGTGCCGTTCTTTCCCGAGCGCGCGGCATTCCGCCTGGAGCCGCTGGACGGCACCGGACACACCGGAACGCGAGGTGGTGAGCAGCCCGGATGCCTCCGACAGGGCGGCCCAGTCGTCGTGCGCGGCGCGCACCGCCCGCATACCGCATAGGAAATGCAGCCGCGCCGATTGCTTGACGCGCTCGGTTTCGCGCAGGAGCACAAGGCCGACTTCTCCGAGCGACCCGGCGTGCGTTCCCCCGCAGGCGTTCAGGTCAACCCCTTCGATTTCAACCAGGCGCATGTCGCCGGAACGTGGCGGCAGCTTACGCAGCTTGCCGGCAGCCAGCAGCTCATGCGCTTCCTGGTGAGTGACGGAGCGCACGCGAACCGACTTATTGCCTTGAACCAGGCGGTTCACTTCCAACTCAGCTTCCCGAAGTGTTTCTGCGAGTGCCGCCGGCTCAAGGCCCGCGTCCGGCAAAGCAAGATCGATCGTGGTGTCCTGCTCGCCGAGCCGGAACCCGACTGTCACGAGCCCGTACTGGTCGGCAAGCACGGCTGAAAGCAGGTGTTGGCCTGTGTGCTGCGCCATGTGGTCGAGCCGGCGAGGCTCGTTCACCTCGCACTGTACCTCCGTGCCGGCCAGCACGGGTTTCAATGTCGAGTGCCACACCTCTCCGGCTTCGTCTTCGACGACTTCTTCCACCTGCACCAGCAGTTCCGCCCCGGAACGCGAGTGCGCCCGTAGAACGCCCGTGTCGTACGGCTGGCCGCCACCGGTCGGGTAAAAGGCCGTGCGGTCCAGTGCGATTTGCCAGACAGGAACGCCGTCGCGCCGCGCGAACTCGCGTATATCGGTCACCGTGGCGTTGAATTGGAGGACCCGAGAGTCCTGGAGATAAAGACGTTCCGCGGCCATGTCCCAGTGTACCCGGGCCGGTAGCGCGTCCCAGGCTTTCGCGGGTCGTCATCCGGTATGCTCGGCGGGGAGGGAATTGCCTGTGCCTGAAGAAAGCCGAGTACCACGCGATGTGCCCCGGAATCTCAAGCCGTACTATCTGTGCTTCCTGGTCAAGGGCGAGCGCTGGGACGACCCGGAAGGGGCCGAATCGCTGATGCCTGCCCAACTCGCCTTTTTGCGAGAACAGATCGAGTGGCGACGTTACAAGGTAGCCGGGCCCGTGACGGATGGTGGAGAGATCGTTGGATTTTCGATCCTGGAGGCCGGGAGCCTCGAAGCCGCCCTGGCGCTGGCGCAGGGGGACCCGGCTGTGAAAGCCGGACGGGTGAGCCCACGCGTGCTGCCTGCGATTCTGCCGTCGCTTGATTCGCTCAAAATTGAGTTTCCGATGAAGCCAGCAAACTCGCCGCAGGAGTAGCTCAACAAAGGCCCCTACGAAATGGGCGCAAGTTCACGTTTCCCGATGTTCTTTACTGCTCAGCCAGTCTCTATGCGGCCTTTCTCAACGGAAAGGCCACCCATGCAGTGGCTGGCTCACAGAGTAGCTCGAAAACATGAAGCCCCGCAGGCAGTTTGCCTTGCGGGGCCGCAACCTTACAGAGAGCTCATGTTATGCAGGAACTCGGCATTGTTGCGGGTTTTGCCGAGCTTGTCGACCAGCAACTCCATAGCCTCGGTCGGCGACAGGGGATTCAGGACCTTGCGCAGCACCCATACCCGGCTCAGGTCTTCCTTGCCGATCAGCAGTTCTTCTTTTCGCGTGCCCGAGCGCTGGATATCGATCGCCGGGAAAACGCGCTTGTCGATGAGCTTGCGGTCGAGAATGACTTCCATGTTACCGGTGCCCTTGAACTCTTCAAAGATTACTTCGTCCATGCGCGAGCCCGTATCGACCAGCGCGGTCGCGATAATGGTGAGAGAACCGCCTTCCTCGATATTGCGGGCCGCGCCGAAAAAGCGCTTCGGTCGCTGAAGAGCGTTGGAGTCGACGCCGCCCGACAGGATTTTTCCCGATGGCGGCACGATGGTGTTGTAGGCGCGGGCCAGGCGCGTGATGGAGTCAAGCAGGATCACGACGTCGCGCTTGTGCTCAACCAGTCGCTTGGCTTTCTCGATCACCATTTCAGCCACCTGCACGTGGCGGGCCGCCGGCTCGTCAAAGGTGGAGGAGATGACTTCACCCTTGACCGAGCGTTGCATATCGGTCACTTCTTCCGGGCGCTCGTCAATCAGCAGAACGATCAGCGCGACCTCCGGGTGGTTGGCGGTCACGGAGTTGGCGATGGCCTGCAGCAGCATGGTTTTGCCGGTACGCGGTGGGGCGACGATCAAGCCGCGCTGGCCCTTGCCGATCGGCGTAAGCATGTCCATCACGCGGCCGGAGATCGACTCGCGCACGGTTTCCATCTTGATGCGTTCTTCCGGGTACAGCGGGGTCAGGTTGTCGAAGAGGATCTTGTTGCGTGTTTCCTCGGGCGACTCGAAGTTAATCGCTTCGATCTTGACCAGTGCAAAATACTTTTCGCCTTCGTGCGGCGGCCGAACATTGCCGGAAACAGTGTCGCCAGTCTTCAGGTCAAATTTGCGGATCTGCGAGGGCGATACATAAATGTCATCCGGGCCAGGCAGGTAGTTATAGTCCGGCGAGCGAAGAAAGCCGTAACCATCGGGCAGGATTTCAAGAACGCCCTCGGCAAAGATGTGACCTTCTTTTTCGCTTTGGGCCTGCAGGATTTTAAAGATCAGGTCTTGCTTGCGGAGGCCGCTGGCTCCGGGCATATCGAGTGTGCGCGCGATGCGGCTCAGCTCAGTGATGTTTTTTTCTTTCAGTTCAAGGATGGTCATGATCACCTACGGGGGGCTCGGGACAGGAGGGAGGGGGCGCGCCGGGGCAAGGGCACAGGCTGTCGCAGGAGGGGGCGGTGCGGAGGGTGTAGCTGGGGAAGAGGAGGGAACTGCAGGCCGCGCGTTAAGCTGCGCGGCGCTGCTCGGTTTCAACTTCCGGAAGCGCCAGGAGCTCTTCCGATACTGGGCTGTTGGAGTGGAAACGGACCAGGACTTCATTGGTGGTGTCCTGGAGACGGGTGTTTGGCTTGTGAAGCTTGCGAGTCGCCTTGGAAGCAAGCTGGCAAAGCTGGTAGCGGTTTTCGAGGTGGGTCAAAGCCCCGAAGATCAGGTCAGAGCGCATGGGAATGAGAACTCCTTGGATGACCGGTCCTGGTTGCGGTGAGTGCGCGCAGGGCGGATCAGAGATTACGTGTGTGAATTGGATGCTGCCGGCTATGAAGTCTCACAGCTTGTATGGGACGAAGAGCCTTGTTATGCCATTCACTGTCGCCGATAGGTAATAGACGCAGCTTGTTTCAATTGGATTCGTTCGGAGACTTCCTGCCAACGGAATCTTTACAAGTTTGCAGAACGAATCCGCTTCCCAAAGTTCTATTCCGGGGAACAACGCAGGAGCCACGGACGGGTCGTGCGTCCAAGTGAACCGCAAGCTCAAGGTAACGCTCCCGCGCGTGGAGGTCAACCCTTTTTTCATAGGCTGCCGACGACCTGCTATGGAAAAGAGGAAATGGTGATTCTAAAACGGTTGGCGGGACGGCTCCTGCTCTTGGCCCGTGGCTTCCTTCCTGTTAAACTCTCGTTATCCCAAAGGTGCTTTACCCGCGCTCGCGGGTCATTGGGGCTATAGCTCAGCTGGGAGAGCGCCTCGTTCGCAACGAGGAGGTCAGCGGTTCGATCCC
>CAXTYP010000148.1:0-6489 GCA_964248435.1 uncultured Acidobacteriaceae bacterium
CGGCGGTCCCGGCTCCGGCCCGGTCGCCTGCAAGGCCATTCTGGAGCCGTTTCTGCCCACGCCGGTCGTTCTGACCGGCCCTGACGGCACCCACCACCTGGAGTTCAACCGGCCACAATCGGTCGGGCGCGTTCGCATGTTCTACGGCAATTTCGGGATGTTTGTCCGCGCGCTCGCTTATATCCTGGCAAACGGCCCCGACGGCCTGCGCCAGACCACCGAGGATGCCGTGCTGAACGCCAACTACATCCGCGCCAAGCTGGAAGACCTGTACGAGCTCCCTTATAAGACTCCGTCCATGCACGAGGTTGTTTTTTCCGACCGCCGCCAGACCCGCAACGGGATCAAGACCGGCGACATCGCCAAGCGGCTCATCGACTACGGATTCCACCCCTACACCACCAGCTTTCCACTGATCGTGCCCGGCGCGCTGATGATCGAGCCGACGGAAAGCGAGTCGCGCGAGGAGCTCGACCTGTTTATCGATGCCATGCGGCAGATCGCGCGCGAAGCCGAGGAAAACCCGTCCGTTATCCTCGCCGCACCGCACTCGACCCGCGTTTCGCGCCTGGATGAAACCGGGGCCGCCCGCAAGCCAATCCTGCGCTGGAAGGCCCCGCCTGCCTCGATCCCGCTGGTCCCCGACACCCCGGCGAGGGAGTGGTAGTGGCGCGCAGCGTCTTTGAAGAGCGTCGGGACGAACTCGAAAAGTACGAGTTCATGCTCGGGCCCGAGCGCGGCCGGCTGGCGGTCTCACTCGATGTGCTGACCGATGCGCTGATCCTGGTCGGCCAGCACGGGGTGTACTGCGTTTCCAACCGCAATCCGTCCAAACCCGCGCTCGATCTCCAGGCTGTTTTGGCCGGCATCGAAGGTGCCAAGGACCTCATCCAGTCCGCCATGGCGCTGCTGGAAGGGGAGCAGTCCCGTTCCAGCAGCGCCAGCTGACAACAACGGCTCGCATCGACCTCATGCCGCGCCTGCCTGTAGTAGTCTGTTCCTGTGCGCGCCCGTAGCTCAGCTGGATAGAGCGTCCGCCTCCGAAGCGGAAGGTCGCAAGTTCGAATCTTGCCGGGCGCACCATTCTCCTCTTTTCAAACACTTTCGCCCTGTTGCAAATGGGTTTTGGCGACGACGTGTTTCTGCATCTGGCACCCGGTACCAACGTTATATTGACAAGACCGGCTCCATGGTTGAACTTCCATGAGGGAGTCCCGCGCGTATCGCCCTACCATGGCCTCGATTCGGAAGCTCAGTCACAATAGAGAGTGGGTCATCCAACAGGTCTTTGCTTTTTTCTGCTGGGTAATCGCGACCTGCCTGCCGCCTTCCCGCTGGTACCGTGCCGCGCTGGGCCTGGCCCGGTGGCTCGCCCGCACGGCCGGCCACTTTGCCTCGGCAAGCCACAATGCGTCCGATGCCTCACTGGTGCCCCGCCTCCTGCACCGCTTTCTCGATATGCTGGCGCTTTATAGCTCCTTTCCGATCCCCGTGGTTGTGGAAGGAGAGGAACATCTCCGGGCGTATGCTGCCCAGCCGCAAGGTTTTGTTTGCTGCTCCGCGCACATCCCCTTTGTGAAGTTGTTTCTCCCGATTGCCCGCCAGGCGATCGGCGACGGGCGAGCCCGCCGCATCATCGCGCGCGAGCCGGTCGGCGACAATCTGGTGCTGGCCTGGAATGACGTACCCTGGAAAGCGATTCGCACCGACCATGCGGTTCTGCTGCACACCCGCTCGCTCTTGCGGCAAAACGGCTGCCTGCTGCTGGCCGTCGACAAGGAACAAGGGGAGTTCATTTCGTCCAACATCTTTCGTTTCGTCGGCAAAATGAACTCGCGAGTGCTGATGTGGTTTACACAGCTTCAACCCGATGGGACGATCCTGCTGAGGATCCTCGTGCCGCCAGGGCCTGGCTGCCGCAACGAGGAGGAGATTCGCGCCAACCTGGATCTTGTCGCCGAGAACGTTCGGCTGATTCTTCAGGGCAAGGGCATGAGCACCGAATCACGGGGAACCGTGACGCACGAGGTCCCAACGGCCGGACCGCAAAGCCGGGACATCCATCGGATCCAGCTTTATTCAGACACCCAGCTGGAAGCCCACATCCAACGGCTCCAGATTCTATTGCGAGATCACCGCAAAAGCGCTGCCCAGCGCGACCTGCTGCAAAACCGCCTGGCCCTGATGCGTTCGGAGCTCCAAACCAGGGCTGGCGTCTAGGGGCATCCGTCGATGAGCTCGGCAGCTAGATGTGGCAGCTTACAGCACCGCGCTTTTCAAGGTATTTCTGGTGGTAGTCTTCGGCGCGCCAGAAAGTTTCGGCCGGCACGACCTGCGTCACGATCGGTTTAGAGAACGCTTTCTGCTCGCTCAAACGTCCCATCACGGCCTTCGCAGTCGCTTCCTGCTCCGGTGAATGGAAAAAGATGACGCTTCGATACTGCCGGCCCCAATCCGGGCCCTGCCGGTTCAGTTGAGTTGGGTCGTGCAGGGCAAAGAACTGCTCCAGCAGAGTCTCGTAAGAAACCCGTTCCGGGTCGAACAACAGTTCGACTACCTCGGCGTGACCCGTCCGGTCCGAGCACACATCCTTATAGGTAGGGTGTGAAAGTGCTCCGCCCTCATACCCGACTGCGGTCTCTACCACGCCTGGGATTTGTCCGAAACTCGCTTCTACGCCCCAAAAACAGCCGGCTCCAAACGTTGCTTTCTCCATCCAGGCTCCTTTAACGACCACACCTGTTGGATGAACGGAAGCCGGCCTCGGCTTCTTTTCCCTCTCGCTCCGGCTACGCCAGTTCGTACCCAGCGAAAAAGTAGCCGATCTCAAAAGCGGCGGTCTCCTCGCCATCGGAGCCATGGATCGCATTCTCTTCGATCGAAGCCGCGAACTGCTTGCGAATGGTTCCTTCCTCGGCATTGGCCGGGTTGGTAGCGCCCATCAGCAGCCGCAGATCGGCAATCGCATTGTTCTTTTCGAGCACCATGGGAAAGATCGGACCCGAGGACATGAAGCTGGTCAGCGAATCGAAAAAGGGACGTTGAGCATGGACGTGGTAAAAGCCCTCAGCCTCATGCTTTGAGATTGACAACTTCTTGATAGCAACCAGCTTGAATCCGGCTGTTTGAATCGCAGCAAGGATCGCGGCGGCGTCGCCTTTGCGCACGGCGTCCGGCTTCAGAATGCTGAAAGTCCTTTGAGGCAAGAGAGGTTCTCCTTGGGGGTTTAAGATGCCCGTTCAGTGTACCTTCCGGCCCTTGCTCCACCAGGCACGCGCGGGACGCGGCCCATCACCGGCACCTTTCCTGCCGACGAAAAAATCGAGTGCTGATTTCTGGGCGAAGGGACTTTCTAAACCGCTTCAAGGAGCCGGGGCAATAGTCCCACGTGGCTGGTTTCGTAAAGTGCCACCAGCCGTTGCCGCATCAGGTAATAGGAAGAAGCTGCTTCCTGCAACTGAAATGGCACCGACACCCAATGGCGGCCGGTAACTACCTGCGACAGCATGCCGAGCTCAATGCGGCGTACCGCAGAGCGCAAGCGCACCCCGTCGCGCCGCATGCGCTCCGCGACCACGGTGCTTTCTTCGCCGTTCCAGCGGGAAGCATGTGCCGCGATGGCGAGCAGCAGGTCGGCGTTGGCCCGCATGCGCTTCAGCCCCTGGTTGCGCCCCAGCAACTGCCAAATCACCTCTGGCTCCATCGCGGTCTGCCCTTTGCGGGGTTCCAGGTAGTCCTTGGCCACTTCCTCGAGACCGCGGAGATCCACCTGTTGCAGGGCAGCCAGCAGATCGTCCCAACCACGACGGTCTAACCGGATGGACCGGCGTGCCGCGAAAGAAGCAGCAACCGCAAAAATACAGAAAAGAAGAAGAAGGGTCGCGATGTGCAAGCGAGGGTCCATGGTGACTTTGATGACCTCAGTGAGTAACCTTGCCGAGATCGTATTGAACCCGTTCGTGCAATGCAAGCACATACTTTTGCAAAGCCGGGGAAATCGGCCGCCGGGCTGGTTCGGCGTGCCAAAGCGAGACAGACCAGTAGCCGAGGGTAACGAAGTAGGTCAGACTGCGTATGTAGTACAAGGACTGGTAATACGGACTGTGCGGACCGATCGAGGCTGCGATGCCTTGAATCAGCACCGCCGCAAGCTGGTACACCATCAGCCCTTGGCCGATCGCCATCGCATGACTGCGCCAGGGCAGCCCCACTGCTCTGGCGGACAACATCATGGCAATCACGAGTTCGCAGGCCAGCAGGCCGGTAAACACCTCCGCGCGCAGCTCCAGTGCCGTGAAGTTTCGGATCCCGGTCGGCTCGACCAGCCATGCCGCCAGCAGGGCCGCGACCGCACCGATCGAGGCTGAGACGACCATCGGCTTCCAGGCCGCCCGGCTCCAAACCCCTGCCGGCCTCAGGACATTTTTCGCGATCTCAAAAAGAATGAACAGCTGCAGCAGGAAACTGGCTATGTCGAAAAACAGGTACCATCGCGCATAAATGCGCGAAGTTCCCATTGGGTCAACAGCATACAAGGCAAGGCTTGAAACCAGATCCAGTGCTGAAAAGGCAAAGAGCGCGGGAAATGTTGACCAACGCCCCCTTGCCAGCATCACGAAGCACAAACAAGCGTCCAGGACGGGTCCGGTAAAAACAAACGCTCGGTCCACGGCTTCAGTAATCACTGGACGCCCCCGTATACAGAGCCTACCAACAACCCACTCTCGCTAGCCAGCACTTTCAGCAGAGGTGACTGCACCCCAGGGGTTGTGTGAGCTGCCGGACGGGCAAAGAGCCACCGCACCCCAGGGATTGTGTGAGCTGCCGCTCGGGCAAAGAGCCAGGGCACCCCAGGGATTGTGTGAACTGCCGGACGGGCAAATGGCGGATGCAAAAGTCAGGGCCAGCCGGCTAATGCCAGAAGTTCCAATTACTTCCTCATGGGTAACCAAAAATCCGAAAGCAGGTGCCGAAAGTGCAAGGAGAGAAACACCGAAAACCAGCGACTTGATCGATTTCATGGGGGAAGCTCCTGATGCGCAGTTGCGCTAAAAGAAAAATATCCCCTCACAACCCTGCTAGAACAGCTCTTTTTTGCGCTTTTTGCCGCAATTTACAAAAATCGCATGCTGGTTACCATGTGCGGTTACTTTCAGCAACTTTGGTTACCTATTTCCCGTGAGGCAAACCGGCGGCGCAATACTTTCGGCTGCTACCTTGTACGTCACTATAGTTTTCATCGCGTAGCGAACCCGATAGTCACGTGCAAACAGATGCCTTTCGTTTGCTTCACTGAACAGGCACCGGCGGGACCTCCAGCCTCATCCACCCAGGGCAGGGGAGTCGGTCTTGAAGGCAAGGAATGCGGGGCTGGGTTTCTGAAGAAATGTCTGGAGACCCTCCGGACGGGACTCCGGACCGTCCCATCCGTGACCGGGAAGCCCCGAAAGCGGGAGCCGTGGAGCGCGCCTTAAGCGCGCCCGAGAACCCGGGCTACCGTTGCGCCGATGGCGGCCGGTGAATCCACGACCTCGATCCCCGCCGCGCGCAGCGAAGCCATCTTTTCAGCCGCCGTACCCTGCCCACCGGAGATAATGGCCCCGGCGTGGCCCATGCGGCGGCCCGGCGGCGCAGTCTGCCCGGCGATAAACCCCACCACGGGCTTGCGAACATGGTCGCGCACATAGGCAGCGGCCGTTTCTTCCGCGGTGCCGCCAATCTCGCCGATCAGCACGATCGCTTCGGTCTGCGGGTCGCCGTTCAGCAGCTTTAGCGCGTCGGTGTGGGTCGTCCCGATCACCGGGTCCCCGCCGATCCCGATCGCCGTCGACTGTCCCAAGCCCAGCTGTGTCAGCTGGTACACCGCCTCGTAGGTCAGGGTGCCGGAGCGCGACACGATCCCGACCGAGCCTTCCTTGTGAATGCGTCCCGGCATGATGCCGATCTTGGCTTTACCGGGCGAAATGACGCCCGGGCAGTTGGGCCCGATCAACACGGAAGGGGAGTGCCGCAGCACGCTCCACACCGCCACCATGTCGTTGGTCGGGATGCCTTCCGTGATGCAGACAATCAGCGGCAGCCCGGCCGCGTTCGCCTCCAGGATGGCATCGGCCGCGAACGGCGGGGGCACAAAAATCACGGTCGCGTTAGCCCCGGTTTCCCGCACGGCTTCTTCCACCGTGTCGAAAACGGGCCAGCCCTCATGCGTGGTGCCCCCTTTGCCGGGCGTTACCCCGCCCACGACCACCGTGCCGTACTCAGCGCAGCCTTTTGCGTGGAACGTGCCTTCCTTGCCCGTGATGCCCTGCACAATCAAGCGTGTGTTCCGGTCGACCAGTACCGCCATTTGGTGATTCCCTTCAGGCGCTATGCGCCTAGTTGCGTGGCCAGGTCCAGCAAATCGTCGGCCACGTAGTCGTACGATGAGGTGGGTTCGGGGTCCTCGGTCGAGCGGCGCAGAAACGCCGTGCGCATCCCGGCACCGCGTGC
>CAXTYP010000149.1:0-6481 GCA_964248435.1 uncultured Acidobacteriaceae bacterium
ATCGCAACCGAGCCTTTCTCGACCATAAAGCGGCCTACGGCCGGCGGTACCGCCACGCGCAGCAGCCAGTCGCTGCGATCGGCTCCCACGCCCGTGCCGACCCGCTCCAGTCCCAGCAGCTCGCCTGTCGCATCCACGTGGCCTTGCACGATGTGCCCGCCCAGCGGCGCGCCCGAGGGCGTAGGCAGCTCAAGGTTGACCGTGGAGCCCGGCGCAAGCGTCGCCAGGGATGTCCGCGCCACGGTCTCCGCCGCCAGTTCCGCATGGAAGCGATGCTCGTCCGGCGCGAGCGCGGTCAGGCACACGCCGCTAACCGCGACACTGTCGCCCACGCGCAGCTGCCCGGCGAGCGACGGCGCCGACACGGTGATCCTCAGTGTTCCGCTGCCTTGCTGCAGAGCCTCAATCGTACCCGTTGCCTGGACCAGTCCTGTAAACATACAGGATAGGATTCAGCGATCAGCCCATGGGTCGCGCAGATACGCTTCAAATCGGAAATCGGAGCCGGACTCCGTCGTGGAAAAGCGGCGCAACTCGATGGGGGTGGAAAGCGCGCCGGCCACCAGCGGCACCCCGGCTTCGCCCAGAAACATCGGAGCGTAGAACAAACACAGCTTGTCGGCCAGCGAGCCGTTGCCATCCTCGCCTTCCAGCAGGGACTGGTTCAGCTGCGAGCCGCCTTCTGTGAGCAGGTTCAGCACCCCGTAGCTCTCGCCCAGCAGCTGCAGCGCCGCGCTCAGCTGCAGTCGCCCGTCCGGTTTTGCTGGTACATTTCGCACCTGGACGCCCGCTGCTTCCAAAGCCAGGCATCGCTTGCGATGGCTCGCGTCCCCGGGCCGGGCCGCCGTCAACACTAGCACATCATTCTGCACGGTCTGCACCAGCCGGCTTGCAACGGGCAGCCGCAGGTCCGAGTCCAGCACCACCCGCAACAGGGCTCTGCGTCGCGCGCCGCCGCTGCGGTCGGTCAGCAGCGGGTTGTCTTCAAGCACGGTGCCGATGCCCGTCAGCACCGCATCGACGCTGTGCCGCAGCCGCTGCACGGCCAGCAGCGATCGCGCACCCGTCAGGTACGCAACCGATCCTGGATCCTTGTTTTCGCGCGAAGGCGCGATGCGGCCGTCGAGGGAGATGCCCGCTTTCAGCGTCACAAAGGGCACCTTGCTTTCAATCCACCGCGCAAAACCATCATTGAGAGCTCGCGCCGGCTCGGCCAAAACCCCTGTCGTCACCGCCACGCCCCCGGCACGAAGCACGTTCAGCCCCGTACCGTTGACCCGCGGGTTGGGGTCGCCGGTCGCCACCACCACCCGCTCGACTCCTGCTTTCAGCAGCGCTTCGGCGCAGGGCGGCGTGCGCCCCGTATGGCTGCAGGGCTCCAGCGTTACGTAAGCTGTTGCCCCGCGTACTTGTTCGCCGGCCTCCCGCATCGCGACGATCTCCGCATGGTCTTTGCGGTCGTAATGGTGCGCGCCACGACCCACCACGATCCCGTTTTTGACCAGTACACAGCCGACCCGCGGGTTGGGCGAAGCCAGCCCGATCGAGGACTCGGCCAGCAGCAACGCCTGGCGCATCCAGCGGACATCCGGGTTGTGATCGCTCCCGTCATTCCCGCGATAAAGCTCCGCCATTAGCGTTCCTTCCCCGGCTAGGCGAGCAGCGAATCCACAAACGCCTCACTATTAAATGCGAGCAGGTCGTCCATGGTTTCACCCACGCCCACAAACCGTACCGGAAGCTGGAGTTCATGTGCAATCGCAATCACGATGCCGCCTTTGGCCGTGCCGTCGAGCTTGGTCAGCACGATGCCCGTCACCCCGGCCGACTCGGTAAACAGCCGTGCCTGTTGCAGCCCATTCTGCCCGGTGGTCGCGTCCAGCACCAGCAGCACCTCGTGGGGCGCGTCCCACACAATACGCTGGGCGGTGCGGCGCATCTTGTCCAGCTCCGCCATCAGCCCGGTCTTGGTATGGAGGCGGCCGGCGGTGTCCACCAGCAGCAGGTCGGTCTTTCGCGCGTTCGCGGCCTGCATCGCGTCAAACAAAACAGCCGAAGGATCGCCGCCCTGCCGCGTCCGGATCATCTCGACCCCGGCGCGCCCACTCCACACTTCAAGCTGCTCGATGGCCGCGGCGCGAAACGTATCGGCCGCGCACAACAGCACCGTTTTGCCCGCGCGCCGGTACCAGTGCGCCAGCTTGCCCGTGGTGGTGGTTTTGCCCGTGCCGTTTACGCCTACCAGAAACACAATCTCCGGCGGAGCGATGCGGCGCGGTGGCAGCGAATTTCGCTTTTCAAGAATGCGCAGCAGTTCGGCCCGCAGCAGCGTCTTCAACTCTGCACCGTCTCGGATGCCGCCCCGCAGCGCCCGCTCGCGCAGGGCTCCAATCACCGCGGTGGTTGTATTCATGCCCAGGTCCGAGCTCAGCAATACCCCTTCAAGCTCGTCCAGCGCCGCTTCATCCACCTCACGCGTCAGCGCGACCACGCCTTCGATCTTGTCCGACAGCGACTCGCGCGTGCGCGAAACCGCATCGCGCATCCTGTCGAATACACTGCGTTTTTCGGGTTGGTCAAGCGAGCCGAACAGCGTTTGGATCATGCTCCCAGTTTAGCGCCGGGGCCTTTCGCCGCAACTTTGCTTGGCTGCTAAACTTTGGGCAGCGTTCGCAGGGAGGTCCGATGGCAACGACGGCAGCAGCTCCGGAAACAGGGACGGCTTTTGTTTCCATGGGGGAGTATCTTCATGGCGACTACGAGCCTGACGCCGAGTACGTCGATGGTGTGATCGAGGAGCGATACGTGGGACAGTACGATCATGGGTCCTGGCAGCTTGCACTTTTACTCTGGTTCAAGTCGCATGAACGCGCGTGGAACATTCGCGTGCTGCCCGAGTACCGGATGCGCGTTTCCCCCACACGCATCCGCGTCCCCGACGTCACTGTATGGGATCGGTCTCAGCCGATCGAGCAGATCCTTACCTATGCCCCTATTGCCGTGTTTGAGGTGCTTTCCCCCGATGACCGGATTGACCGTATCCTGCGCAAGCTGGCCGATTACCAAGCCATGGGCATCCGCACCATCGTCGTGATCAACCCCGAAACCGACACCGTGTATCGCTATTGGGACGGGGTGCTGCGTCCGAGCGAGGAACCTGGCTGCGCTGAAAGCCTGTGCTCGCTGGACTGGCAGAAGATTCGCGAGCTGCGCGACTGACGTCTTGCAAAGTGTGGACTGCGCGGCGACCCTCACGCAGCAACTCCACGCGGCAACTCGGTCCGGCAAGCGCTCTGCGCCGGGCCAGAGCACGATCCGGGCCAGCGCTTGCTTTTACTCGTCGCGCCCGGGTCTGGCCATCAGCGCGCGCACCGCTTCGCCGGCCGAGCAGCGACCCTCGAGCAGCCCATGCACCTGCTCCGCGATCGGCATTTCCACCCCGTGCCGTGCTGCCAGCGTTCGCGCTACCAGCGTCGTGCGGACCCCTTCGGCCACCTTGCCGTCCAGACCGGCGACGACGTCCGCGAGCGCGCGGCCCCGGCCCAGCTCCATCCCGACAAAGCGGTTGCGCGACAACGCCCCCGTACAGGTCAGCACAAGGTCGCCGATGCCCGCCAGCCCGGCCAATGTTTCCCGCCGTCCGCCGCAGGCGAGTGCCAGTCGTGTGATCTCGGCAATGCCGCGCGTAATCAGGGCGGCTGCGCTGTTGTGGCCCAGTTCAAGCCCGGCCACTGCCCCGGCCGCGATCGCAATCACGTTTTTCAGCGCGCCGCCCAGCTCCACTCCCGCGACGTCAGTGTTGCGATACAAACGGAGCGTGTCGGTCGAGAGCATCGCCTGTGCGCGCTCGGCATCGACCATCTCCCGAAACGCCACGGTCACCGCGGCAGGGCGACCGGCGGCGACCTCCTGCGCAAACGAGGGGCCGCTCAGCACCCCCGTCGCGTAGCCCGGCAGCACGTTCCCGATCACCTCCGTCATTCTTTGAAGCGTGCCATCCTCCAGGCCCTTGGACGCGCTCAACAGCAGCGCCCCCGGCCCCGGTCGCAGCAGGGCCGCCGTCGCGCGAATATGTTGCGAAGGAACAACGAGCAGGATCGCCGCGGCCCCGTCCGTCGCTTCTTCCAAAGAGCCGGTCACGGCAAGAGCCGGGGGCAAGCGGAACCCCGGCAGGTAGCGCCGGTTTTCGCGCTCGGCTACCAGCGCGGTCGCGTGAGCCGGCGTATGCGCCCACAACATAACCTGGTTTGTCGCGTCGCGCTGGAAATTCAAAGCCAGCGCCGTGCCCCAGGAGCCTGCGCCCAGCACCGCGATCTTTCGTCGCATCAGGCGGTCGCCGGCCGCTTGCCGAAGCGGTATTCCGTCCCGTTGATGAGCCGCCGGATGTTGGCATGGTGTTTCCCAATCACAATCGCCGGGCCAACAATAAACGCAGTCAGCACCGCCCACCCTCGCCCCGTGTGCGGCGGCAACGCAAACGCCGCGACCGGCACCGCGAGGGCGGCCACAATCGACGCCAGCGAAACAATCCGGACGGTGGCGGTGAGCAGGATGAACACCCCGAGCGAGATCAGCGCGACCGGCCACGAAAGCGCCAGAAACACCCCAAAAGCTGTGGCCACGCCCTTGCCTCCGCGGAACCTGAGCCATACCGGGTAGATGTGCCCCAGCAGCGCGCACAACGCCGCAAGCGCGGCCGCCACCGAAACGTGAAACGTGTACGCCGCATCATGCTGCACCCAGCGCGCCGGCAGCATGGGCAGCACCCCGGTCGCGAAGACCACCGCCACCCAGCCCTTGACCGCGTCGAGAAAAAACGTCAGCGCGCCGAGCCCTTTCGCTCCTGAGCGCACCACGTTTGTGGCCCCGATATTGCCGCTGCCGACCGCGCGGATATCCTCGTGGCGCACAAGACGCACCAGCAGGTAACCCCACGGGATCGACCCCAGCAGGTACGCCACAAAGGCGATCAGAAGAAAGGGAATGGCGTTCATCGCGATTTCGAGTGTAGCGCAAGGGTGCTCGCCGCACGGGCGAGCGGGCGCTCCGCGCCGGAAAACCAGGCAAGCCGTGACCTCGTTACCCTCCAGGCAAAGGCAGATTGTGTTCGGCCGGGGTACGCTGCGAAAGCAGGCAGCAAGCAAAAGGCCCACGCCTAGGAACGTGGGCCTTTCTTGTTGCTGAGAAGGGAGTCGGGGATGAAGAAAGCATCACCGAAACCGTCCGCAGCCAGAGTTGAAAGCTGGCTGCGAGTGGGAACGTTGCTCGTAAGGCTCATGGAAGCCGCTGTTGAACTCTTCCACTTTTCTGATACTGAGGCCTGCGCGGGTAGCGCTTCCCGTACAACTCCGTTGGCGTGGTGTTTCGACCACCGCGCCTGCGGATTTCGTACCCATTCAGCTTGCCTTCACTCCGGCTCCGAGTCAATCCCCGAAAAGGAGTGGTGGACCAAAACAAAGCACCTACCCCGCCGTCAACAGCATCCGGCGAACCATATCCAGCGCCTGTTGCGCCGCGAACTGCCGCACCCGGTCGCGGTCGCCCTGGAACCGCTTCTCGACCGCTTCGGTCCGCTTGCCGTCCGTGACCGCCAGGTACACCAGCCCGACCGGCTTCTCGTCCGAGCCGCCGCCCGGCCCCGCGATACCTGTCACGCCGACCCCATAGCTGCTGCCCGTTTTTGCGCGAATCCCTGTTGCCAGCGCCGAAGCCACCTCGCGGCTCACCGCGCCATGCGCCGCAATGGTTTCGGGCGGCACCCCGGCGAACAGTGTTTTCAACTCGTTCGAATACACCACCGCCCCGCCGAAAAACGACCGGCTCGACCCGCTGATCGCCGTAAGCCTTTGGGCGATCAGCCCGCCGGTACAGCTTTCCGCTACCGCCAGCGTCGCCCGGGCCAGCTCCAGCTGGTACAGCACAATCCGTTCCAGCGGCTCGCCCTGGGTCGAATACAGCACATCATCCAGCTCTTCTTCAATCGCCGAGGCCAGCGCATCCACCCGCGCCTGGGCCGCTTCAAGCGTCGGCTTGGTGCAGATCAGGTTCAGCTGGATATCACCCAGGTGCGCCAGGATCGTTGTTTCAACGTCCGCGTACCCTTTGTAAATCGGAGCTATGCGCGTATCGCAGGCCGACTCGCCCATCATCGCGACCTTGAGCGTGCGCGTTGCGAAATACCGCCGCGGAATGGCCGCTGTCAGGCGCGGCAGCACCTCGGCCTCCCACATCGGCTTCATCTCGCTCGGCGGCCCCGGCAGCAGCACGACCAGCTTGCGGTGTTCGCCCACCACCGTGTCCAGCCATTGGCCGGGCGCGGTTCCGGCGCTGTTCGACAAGGGCTCGGCACCTTCAATCACATCGCCCTGCTTGGTGTTATTGTCGGTGATCTGGATACGCCGCGCCGCGAACCGGGCATACAGGGCCGCCACGATCTCCTGGTTGCGCCGAAGGCGCAGCCCCAGTGCTTCCCCCACTGCTT
>CAXTYP010000150.1:0-6450 GCA_964248435.1 uncultured Acidobacteriaceae bacterium
CAAATGTCTTTTTTTTTTTTTAATGAACCGGCGACCCCCAGAACCTCCCCCCTTCCCCCACGCGCCCCCCTCCCGTCCCCGGCGAAACCCCACCGCCCCGCCCCGCCCCCGCCGCCAGCACACCTCGGTAAACCGGCCCCGCCTGCTCCCACAGGCAGCATCGCCGTGCCGCCCGCATCACCAGTCGCGCAGGTGCCCGACGCCGGCACAGCCACCACCTATACCCTGCCGCAGCTGATTGACATGGGCGAGCGAGCCAATCCACAGACCCGAACCGCATGGGAGCGCTCCCAACAGGCCGCGGACCAGAGCATCATCGCTCGCAGCCCTTTGTTTCCAACCATCTCCTTGACAGGGACGGCGCTGCGAGGCGACCTGCTTTTCGGCTTGCCGCCCAATATTTCGTCCGAAGGCGTCGTCAAGATCAACAGCACTATTTTGACGCCGGCCGTGAAGCTGACCTGGACGCCCATCGACTTCGGCGCGAACCTGGCGACCTATCGCTCGGCCAAGCAGACCGAAGCAGCCACAAAGGAAGAAGCGACCGCGACGGAGCAGCAGGTGGCACTTGCCGTTTCCGAGGACTACTACGCGTTGGTTGCCGCCCAGCAGGCCCACGCATCTGCCGAAGCCAGCTATGCTGCCGCCCGCGTGGAAGATGCGGCCACCGCGCTGAGCTACGCCCACGGTCTTATTTCCGTGATCAAGCGAGACGGAACAAAAGCACAAACCCTGTCGTCCTACAGCAGCCTGGTGAGCGCGAAAAGCAAGCTGCAGCAGGCAAAGATCGCTCTCGCCGCCGAGGTCAATCTCGAGGCGTCGCAGGCCTTCAACGTGCCGCCGCTCGGCGACGAGATCAACACCCACTCCGTCGACGCTTCGGTGCAGGAGATGGTCGAAACGGCGAGCCGGCTACGCCCCGAATTGCGCGAAGCGATGGACCAGATTGCGGCCGCGCGGCAGGGGGAGAAAAGTGCTCACGCCGGCTTGTTTCCCACGGTCTCGGTCACCGCGGAAGAGCAATACACGTACAGCACCAGCTCGTCGCCGTCATCCAACAGCACGCTGGCCGCAGCCAGCACGCCGGCCACCAAGGGCAATACCTACGTCGTCGCGGCCAACCTGAACTGGGACATTTTCACGGCCGGCGCGAAGCACGCGCGGGTGCGCTCGGCCGCGTCGCAGGTGCGCCAGTCCCAGCTTTCCCTCCGGCAGCTGACGCTTGACGTCCAACAGCAGGTTTGGCAAAACTACACCGGCATCGAGGCGGCCTTGAGCGAGCAGGCGGCAGCCGAAGCGGCACTCACGGCTTCGCGCGAGTACTTCAACTCGGCACAGATCGCGTCGGCGCACGGGCTGGGCAATGAGGTGCCGCTTACCTCTGCGCAGGCCTCACTCGCGCAGGCTGAAAGCGCCTTTACCGCTGCGCGCACCAACACCTTGCAACTGGCTGCCAAGCTTGCCTACAGCACCGGGCAGCTGCTTTCATTTGGACCCATCATCCCCAGGCCCGCTGAAGCAAAATCTGGAGCGAAACCATGAATTATCTGCCGATACGCCCCAAGCGTCCCGCCTCCCTCCCAGGCGCAGCCTCGGCCCTGCTCGGCTGCGGCACGCTCACGGGCTGTGCCGGCACCCACGTGGTCAACGTGCTCGGGTCCTATTTTCCCTTCTGGCTGTTGTGCATGCTGCTGGGAGTAGCCGCCGCGTTTGTCGCCCACGCGCTGTTTCTTAAACTCAAGATCGAGCCCCACGTGGGCCCGCTGCCGCTGATCTACCTGTGCGTGATCGTTGCCGTTTCGTGCCTGGCGTGGCTCGTGGTTTCGTAGCCATTGGGCAAGGTTTCATAAGGAAAGGAGGGGACCATGGACGAAGACAAGTATGTAGACAAGCTGGCGGGCAAGCAGGAGCGAGACAAGGCCGAAAAGCGCAGCCGCCTTTTGGGCCGCGTGGTTGGTGGCACGATCGTGCTCGCCGCCCTGGTGCTCGCTGTTCTTACGTGGATCCGGATGACCTACAATCCGCGCACCCAGGACGGCAGCCTGTTTGCGCACTACATCGGCATGGCGCCGGAAGTGGACGGCCGCATCACCTCGCTCAACATAGGCGACAACGACTGCGTGCACACCGGGCAACTGCTGGTTGAAATCGATCCCCGGCCTTACGAGTACTCCCTTCAGTCCGCGCTGTCGAACCAGAGCAAGCTGGAGCAGGACATTCTGCAGGAGGAGCGGTCGATCCAGGCCGCTCGCGACCAGGTCGCTGCGAGCCGGGGATCGGTCGAAAAAAGCCGGCTGAACCTGCTTAAAGGCAACAACGGGACGCAGCAGGCCGCCGACCAGCTGACCGAAGCACGCTCTTCGCTCGGCACCGCACAGGCAAACCTCGTCATTGCCGATCTGAACCTCGAGCGCAACATACCCCTGGCTGAAAAGAACTACATCTCCCGGCAGGACTATGACCAGCTGCAGGCCACGCAAAAGAGTTCGGCCGAGGCCGTGCGAAGCGCCGAAGCGCAGGTGCGTGCCGCCGAAACAAGCCAGGGCAGCGCTGCCGCCAGCCAGGCCCAGGACGCGGTAAGCATCGGGCAGTCGGTGGCTGAGCTGCGCCGCTCGCGCAACGAGATCCCGTTACTCGGCACCCTGCTTTCGCAGCGGGGCTCTTACCAGGCCTCCGTCAACCAGGCCCGGCTCAACCTGGGCTGGACCAAGGTATACGCACCCTTTGACGGCTGCGTCACCTCCATGAACATCGCGCGCGGCGAGTACGCCAAGCCCGGCACGGCCATGTTTACCCTGGTCGACGAACACTCCTGGTACGTGCGGGCCGACTACGGCGAAGGGCAGCTCCGCTTTATCCGTCCCGGCATGCCGGCCGACGTGATCCTGATGACGGACCCCCATCACACCCTGCCCGGCGTGGTGGAAAGCATCAGCAACGGCGTCACTTCGGCGGACAGCTCCGACGTAGGCGGCTTGCCGGGCACGCCGGGCGGCCTGCCCACCGTGCAGCGATCGCTCGACTGGGTTCGCCTGGCCGCGCGCTATCCCGTGCGCATCCACATCCAGCCCCGAGACCCGCGCCTGCTGCTGATCGGCACAACGGCCGAGGTTTCCGTGCACGGCGGTCCATAACGGCGGCGCTTCATCGTCAAGGAGGGTCCGCATGGCTGCAGGCACGGTACAACTCGGCGCGGGACTGGCTCCCGAAAATCGCCTGGGCGCGTTGTGGAGCTTCCTGCGTGAGGAACTCAAGCCCTTTCCGGGCCGCTACACGATGCTGTTTCGCCTGGTGGCCTCGATCGTGCTCGCGCTCTGGATTGATCTCGCCTTTGACCTGAAGGACATCGGCCTCGGGCTCTACATCCCGTTCTTTCTGGTCCAGGGCAGTGTCAAAAAAAATACGACGACGTTGGTGATGTTTGTCGTCACCTGCTTCTTGTGTGTGTTGTACATGCTGTTTGTCATGAATGTGCTCAGCGGCTCCCCGGCCGTGCGCTTTGTTTCCCAAACGCTGATCATGTTTGTCGGCGTGTTCTTTATCCAGGCCGCGAAGATTGGGCAGCCCTGGCTGGTGCTTGCCCTGTTCGGCGCCACCTTTGTGCGCTCATGGGACGCGAACGAAACGGCCAACTACGTGGTGTCCAGCAATCTTTCCCTTGTTCTCACCATCCTGATCGGGGCGGCCAGCACGGTGGCTGTGCAGTGGCTGGTCACGTGGAAAAGACCGCTGCAGGAGGTTCGTGAAAGCCTGTCTGCCTCCTTCGGAGCGGTCATCACCACGCTTGAAGCGCATGCGGCGCAGGGGTCGCCGAAGAGTGGGCAAAAGCAGCTGCAAAAGCTTGCACTCAGTGGCGGCACCGCGGCCAAGGGTTTGCTCGCCGACGCAGGGAAGCGCAACCCTCGCGTCGAGCTTGTGCGCGGGCGATTGAGCGGGTCCATTGAAGCCCTGACCGTGCTGGTGGACCAGGCACTCTCCTTTTCACTGCGGTTCGGCGACTCCCTTTCCGAAGCCGATCGAGCCGGGCTCCGGTCGATCGCGACCGAGCTGCGCCGGCTTCAACACGTCCTGCGCGACGGGGAGGCGGCCGCCGCTGATCCGCCGTTTGCCCAGGCGACCCTCACCCCGACGCTTGCCGCGATGGGCGCAACGGTTCGGACGCTCGCCGCTGTTCTCGCGGGCGTTCAAACGCTCCCCGAAGGGCGTCCTGAAAAGAGCAAGGGCGGCCTGCTAAAACCGGGTGCCCTCGCGAACAAGGACAACCTGCTCAGCGCGTGTAAAACCACGCTGGCAGCAACGCTCTGTTACGGCATCTACACCGGGATCGACTGGCCGCAGATCAGCACCAGCGTCACCACCTGCATCATCACCACGGAAGATTCGGTCGGCATGGATCGCCAAAAGCAGGTGCTTCGTTTAATCGGAGACACGGTGGCCGGCCTGTGCGCCATCGCCGCCATCTGCTTTGTGCTGCCGCACCTTTCCAGCATCGCGGGCCTCACGGTCGTTGTTGCCGTCATGACCCTGGTCGGCGGCTACCTTTTTCTGGGCAGCTACAAGCTTTCCTATGCCGGACGTCAGCTTTCATACTGTTTTTTCCTCGCCACCATGACCGGCAACTCGACTCCGAATTCGCTCAACGAAGCGCGCAATCGCGTGGCCGGGGTGGTGCTGGGCGTTTGCATGATGTGGCTTATCTCCGACCAGATCAAGCCCGTACGCACCACCAAGAAAATGCGCGAAGCCGTTGTTGGCGCACTCGACGCGCTTGATAAACTCTGCCCCTTGCGCGCCGCATCCTCAAGCCCCCAGGACAAGCTGAAGGAGCTGATCAAGATACGTTCTGCCTTCGGAAAATCGCTGCAAATGCTCCAGCTGAATACCGAACTGCGAGCCTTTGAAACAACCATGACGCAGGCGAGTCACCGTCGAAGGCTGCCCGTCATCCAAAAAATAACGGCGCAGCTCCTGCAGGTTTTTGTGCGCGACATCGCCGCGGTCGAAGGGGACATCTTTGCGCTCCCGGCCGCCGGGCAACAGCCCTGTTCCCCCGCCGGCACCATGCGCAAACTTGCGGAAATCATCGAGGACGCCGCAAAAACGCCGTTCCAGGAGCGGTCTTCAGCCGATGACGCGGTCCTGGAGCAGGTCCAGGGCGAGCTTGCAAAGATCTTGACTGCCCCCCACGGCGGGCACGAGTTGGGAGCGGTGTAAAGCCTGGACGCACGATGCTGCGTTTTCAACCGTGCAGACCGGCAACGCCGTCTTGTTCGGCGTCGATCGCTCCCCTGAGCCGCTGCGCATACTTTCGCCAGATCACCGGGGCCGGATCGCCGGGACCGGATCACCGGGGAGTGACGGTTTCAGGTAGCCTGCCGTCGGGCGCCTCCAGTTCGCCCCTGTCCAGCAACTGTGCGGCCCGCGCTGTTCCGTCCGGCCATAGGTGCTGCCGCGCGATCCGTTGCCCTGCCAGCACGGAGCCCTCATTCGACAGGTGATCTCCGTCGATCAGCAGTGGAATGGCCTGCCCGGAGTCGACATGAGTCTGGCAAGCTGCGCCGCCCGGCGCGTCCGGGCAAAACATCCGCACCGGGGAGATATACGGGACATGCCAGCGCCCCTCGGCCAGCCGCGCAAACCGGCTGTCCAGCTCGCGGGTCCCGGCGATGCGGTGCCGTTCGGCAAGCGCGGGGTCGTGACGCATAAAGCCGTAGGCCAGCAGCCGCGGCAAGGGGGCGTCGTAATCCTGCGTCGGGCCGATCAGGGTCATCGGAATGCCGTGGGCCTTCGTCCAGGCCACCGTGCGATCCACCGCCGGAATGTCAGACGGGAGCCAGCGACCAACAGCGATGATGCGATCGACATGGTGGCTGAGCAGGAAATCTGCAAACACGAGCTGGTTCAACACCCCGCAGTCCCCCTCGGTTCGTGCCGGATCGGGCCGGCAGGAGGCACGGCTCATCTGGAGAAAGTGCACCTGGGGAAAGGCCCGGGCGAGACCCTGCCACTGGGCCGCCGCGTGGCTGTCGCCGATCACGAGCCAGTTCTGACGTCCCGCCTCTTCCGCCAGGCATCAGTCGGGCCTGAAGTCGCGCGCGCGGATGACCATGCAGGTGCCGGTGCGATAGTTGGTCGGCTCGTCCACATAGTTGCCGACCGCCACGGCCGCCGCGGGGAAGCGCTGGGGAAGTCCATGCAACAGAAGGATCGCTCCACCGGCAACAGCGAGCGCGAAAGAGGAACCCGCGGCGAAACGGAACGCGCCGGCACGGAACGGCTTTTCAGCCAGGTGATAGGACAGGGTCGCCAGCGCAAAGCCTAAGGCAACGAGGTTGGCCTTCAGTTCCCGGTGAGGCAAGCTGTCGCCCCACGTGCTGATGCCCTGGAAGACAATGGGCGGCCAGTGCCAAAGGTAGAGCGAGTAGGAGAGGAGACCGATCGAGACGAGCG
>CAXTYP010000151.1:0-6407 GCA_964248435.1 uncultured Acidobacteriaceae bacterium
GTCGCCCCACCCTCGGCATGGACGCTGTACCCTTCGCTCCAAACCTCGGACGAAAGCAGCATCGGTGCCGTCGGCAAACCCATGGGGAGCGGGTCGGCTGTGATGTGAAACACCATCGGCGCGCCCCCGGCTGCTTCCACCCGCACGTTTTCCATCGCGAATGGCGCCCCGGTCGACAGGCTGTCCAGGGTGACCTCGGGAGCTGTGGCGCTGCCCGTAAGCCGCCGCAGCCCCGGGTCATACTCGTAGGTGCCGTCAAACTCGCCGCGAATCCCCTGTGCGGGCCGTGCCTCTGGCCGCAGCAGTCCCGCGGCCGCGGCCACCACACTGGCCGGCACCTTTTCAGCCAGCAACGTCCAACCCTGTTCCGCACGGGCCAGGGTCAACCCGCCGCGACCCAGCGGCCAGAGGCAACGGAGCGTGTTTCCGTCCGGCCTTGACCGGTTCGCGTAGCCGTCACAGGTTGCATTCACGTTGAACGACTGTTCCGGGGCAAACTCCTGCCGGTGGAGGTTCGCAATCACCAGGTGTGTTTGCACGTGCAGTGCGTCCATTGCTCCACGCAGCTGCGCCTGCAGATCGACATCGCCGCGCCAGCCCTCATCGCGTCCCAGCAGCATGCGGCTCGCCTGGCCCAACGGCAGGCGGCTCCAGGTGGCTTCCATCGCCAGCGGCATGGCGCCAAAGGCCAGGGCACGATGCAATTCGCCCTCCACACGCAACGTGCCCGTGTCGCTTGCAAACAGCTCCAGGTCGGTGCGCACCGGCTGCCCTTCCAGCTTCACTCGCCACACCTCGGGCTGCACCAGCGACATGGAAAAATCAGCGTTTACCAGCGAATAAGGCAGCTTTTCCGTCCCGCGCTTCACGTTGATACGGATCCCGCTTGCCTCGATGTAAGGGAATCGCGGCGCTGGGCCGGGCCGGGTCTGCGCCGTCGGCGCATTGCGTACATGCGAAGCTTCCAGCAGTACGGAGCCCACATTCCACCGGCCATCCTCATTGCGCACCAGGTTCACACTCGCGTCCGCGATGTCCACGCGGCTTAGCTCCAAACGGCCTTGCCACAGCGAAAGCAGCCGCAGCTCCGCCACCACCTGCGGCGCACGCAGCGCAGGCTCGGCACCGAACGCGGGGTCCTCCTCAACCAGGAGATTGCTCATGCGCAGGCCCGGCCATGGCAACAACTGCAACGCAACCGAGTCCATGCTGACCGGGCGGCCGATCGACCGGCTGATCGCATCGGCAATCCGGTACTGAAAACGATGGAGGTTGACCAGCGGCGGCAGCAGGGCCAGCAGCAGCAGCACAATGCAGATCGCGAGCAGGAGCGGTTCCTTGCGCAGGGGGCTGCGGTGCACGGTGGACGTGGTCAGCCCGGGACGGGTACTCAGCACGTCAACGAACCAGGTGGAAAGTGCGGCTCCAGCGGGTCTGGTCGAAGAAGTGAATCACGATGTGGCTGAACCAGGCAATCTGGTCTCCGGTGCTGGTCTTATTGATTTGCTCTTCGCTGGTGATGAAGGACCAGTACACAAACAAGGGCCGGCCGACAATATTGGCCTGCGGCACAAACCCCCAGTAGCGGCTGTCCAGCGAGTAAGGCCGGTTATCGCCCATGCAGAAAAAGTCGCCTGCGGGTACAACGAGATCCTCGCCTTGCACGTGGGTCGGCAGCTCCGCGGCCCAGCCCGCCGTGACGTCGTAGCCATCGGCCGGCGGCACGGCAGGGAAGTCGTCACGATACGGAACATAAATGCTGTCGCTGGTCTTTTCAGTCTGGGGCTCGACCTGGGCCTTGCCGTTCAGGTACACCACCCCGTTCCGCAGGTGGATCCGGTCACCCGGAACGCCGACCACGCGTTTCACAAGAAACAGCTCCGGCTCGCCTGGCTTGTAAAACACCACAATATCCCCACGCCGCACAGCCCGCTGGTGCACAAACGGTGCCCATGTCCCCCTCGGAGCCAGCGTAATGCGATCCACCAATACGTGATCGCCCACCAGCAGCGTTTTCAGCATGGAGCCCGAAGGGATCACGAAGTTCTGGAACACAAACGTCAGCACAAACAGCCCAAACACCAGCACTCCGCAGATCGACGCGATGAACTCCAGCGGCGTCTCCTCGGCGGCTCCTTGCGGGGCTTGCTCAGCCTGCTGGACCTGATCTTCGTTGTCGACCGTGGTGGCCATGAGCGGTTTGTTCTCCAAAAAGCACCGTATCCGGCTGTCTTTGAAACTAGGACGGAATCCGGGCGGCTGGGGGCGTTGCCCTTGGGCACGAAACCGGGAAAACTCCGCTCGCGCCGGTTTACCTCGGAACGTTCCTAATGCACTATCCGGAACATCCGGTCCCACCGCGCAAAGTCTGCCAACCCGGTGACAGGGTCGTTTTCGTGTCCGAGTGTATCATCCGGCAGCGACGGGGTATCGGTTGCCGACGGCAAACGAAGAGAAAAGTAGATCAGGACTGGACGGCCCAGGATCTCGGCCCGCGGCACAAATCCCCAGTAACGGCTATCGCTGCTGTGATTGCGGTTGTCTCCCATCACAAAGAACTGCCCCGGGGGCACACGGACCTCGCCGCCCCGGCGGCTGGCCTCGAGCAGGCTCCACCAGTGGGTATCGACACCGGGGTCGGAATAGCTGCCGAGCGGGAAGTTGTCGCGAAAGGGGTCTCGGTAAGCAGGCTCGTGAACCGCATAAGGCTCCGTGAGCGCCACTCCATTGCGCAACACGATGCCGTTGGCCAGGTGCACCCGGTCCCCGGGCATCCCGATCACCCGCTTCACAACGTAATCGCTCGGGTTGAGCGGAAAGCGGAACACGGCCACATCGCCGCGGGCTGGCTCGCGATAAGGCAGCCACCCCCGCCAGCGACCCGCCGGCGCGTAGACTTGCTTGTTGACCAGCAGGAAGTCGCCTACCAGCAACGTACGCTCCATCGACTCCGAAGGAATCCGGAACGGCTGCAGAAGAAAGGTCAGCACAAACATCGCAATGACCACCATGCCCAGCAATGACCGGAGGGTGTCGGCAATCGTCGGCAGCAGCACCGCTCCTCGGAACGGGGCCGAATCTGCGTCCGATACCTTTCCCGCACACGGAAAGCTGCTCAAAACCTGGCTTTCCGAGGCGACCGGGGGCATCTCGGGCGTGTTGACAGCCCCTTCAACCCGCGCCGGTTCCGCTCGCCGCCCTGACACTGACACATTCATACCGGCTCTGACGTCGCTTCGCCGCCCAGCTTCTGGTAGGCACGCCGCGCGGCTTCCTGTTCGGCCTTTTTCTTGGTGCTGCCCTGCCCGCGTGCCAGGCTCCGGCCGCCATCCACGTCGGTCGCCGGCGTGCGCACTCCGACCAGGAATCGCTTGCGATGATCCGGCCCCATTTCTGCCTCCACCGTGTATTCGGGCTGCCCGCCGCCACGTGCCTGCAGCAGTTCCTGCAACGCGGATTTGTAATCGCCAATCGCATGGTTTGCCTTGAGCTCACGATAAAGTGTGTCTGCCAGCGGCCCCACGATGCACCGCTCCACAAAACCTGCCGCCGTGCGGAAGCTGGTCCGGTCCTCACCGTCCAGGTAAAGCGCTGCGGTGATCGCTTCCACGCAATTCGCCAGCAACAAGGCCTTCCCCCGCCCACCGTTCCGCTCCTCGCTGCGTCCCATCCGCAGCCAGCGGCCCAGGTCGAGTGATTCGCCCACCTCGCCCAGGTGCTTGCGGCTGACCAGGGCAGCGCGCAGGCGCGTCAGTTCGCCCTCACGCAAGCCGGGAAATCGCCGAAACAGCGATTCGGCCACCAGAACCCCGACAATCGCGTCGCCCAGGAACTCCAGCCGCTCATTGTCTCCCGCCACAGTCGACAGGCCCACGCCGCCATGCGCGCCCATCTGCTGCTCGTGCCGCAGGGAGCTATGGGTCAGTGCCTGCTCCAGCAACTCAGGGTGGACAAAGCGGTGCCCGAGCCTTGCTTCTAGTTCCGCCGGCGAGTCCTCGGGTTCGATCATGGTCTGCGCCGGCACCCCTTACCTGCTTCCCGCGGAGCAACATTTCCGCACGGCTTGTGGCTCTTCCGCTCGGGCCGCGAAGTTGCAACGCCTTTTCAGCCTCGCGGCTCCACCGATCTTGCGTGAGCGGGGTCTTCCAGGCGCGTCTTCGGCCAGCAAGTCAGCAGGTTTAGCCCGTCGCCTAACCCCCATCCCCGTCAACAGCAGCCTTGGCGTGTATCTCGCACCCCACCTCACTCATCATGGATGCAGTTCCGGACTCCCTGAACGTTTTCGAAATCGCCATTGCCGCGACCGGGCGTTACCGTGGTTTTTCTTCGGGGTCCGCGACCGCCCCGCTGTGCGGCAGCGCAAATGGCTGTTGCAGACCCTTCTGGGCTGCTTGGAGCGTGTCCGCCTGGCCGTCGCGCACCGTCATCGCGGTTTTGTACTCGGCCATCGCATCAGGCCGCTGGTCACGCACGTCTGCAATTCGTCCCAGGTAGATATGGGACCAGGCCAGCAGGCGCGGATCCTGCGTCAACCGGATTGTTTCCTTGAAGTCGCCCGCGGCCGCATCCATGTCGCCCTTCATCAGCCATGTCAGGGCCAGCAGGTAATCGGCGCGGGCCGGGTCCGCCGTGTGGTCCTTCAGCGCTTGTTGTGCCAGCTTGCTCGCACCGTCCGGGTCACCGGCCTTGAGTTCGCTTTCCGCGTGGTCCAACCCACGCCCGGCGGTCGCTATCCGGATCACGTCAGCCGGCGCCTGCTCCACAAACACCACCTGTTTCGCGCGGTGCACCTCCGCGTCTACATCCATGCCGTACACCATGGGACCGATCGCCTCCTTCAGGCTTTCCGGATTGCGCTCAAACTGCCCCAGTTGGTCATAGAAGTACCGCGTCAGCACAAACCCATCGCTCATCGCCGTATTTACAGCCTTTTGACGCACCCCTTCCGCCGCACTCAGCGTCAGGTCGCGCTGGTGCTGCAAACGGGGCAGATCAGCCCGCTCCGCATGGGCCGGCAACTCAAAGATCGGGACGCCCGTATCCATCGTCCGCGCTTCCACGGCGCGGATCATGCACTCGATGACGAGCGAAACAATATCGGCCCGGTACTGGTACTCAAGCGGCGCCATTCGCACCGTTTTGAGCAGGGGCAGCAGCCGGTCCAGCGAGCCCGCCCGCGCATACAGCAGGGGCTCAATCTCGTAGTGCAAAAACGTGTGCCGCACATCGTGGAGGTTGACCGTCCCGTTCACGGGCGAGGCCACCACCACGTAGTCCGACCCGTACACCCGCGCATTGGTCTGCCCCGGGTCCAGCAACGGCTCCAGCACCACCAGGAAGCGTGAGCCTGAATAGCTGCCGGTCGGCAACTTCAAGTACACGTTGGTATTCAGAATCATGCGCGTCAGCGAGTCGTGCAGTTTCGCTGTTTCCGCCTCGTACTCCGGGTGAAACCTGACCCAAATCAGGTGCAACTGCACGGCTTCTGCGAACTTGCGCAAAATCGGCAGCACCTCCAGCACCTGCGTCGCGTCGGGCGGCAGATCCCCTTCTTCCACCGAGGGCGTCAGGTCCGGCGGCGGCGTCAGGTACAGTGCCATCGAGATGTACTGGGCCAGGTCGCGGGAGCTTTCCGAAAGCCGGTGGCCATTGATAAAGGTGCACACCTCATCGCGCGCGGCACGTGCTTCGGGCGAGGCTTGCACCGCCTGGTTCACTGCCTCGCGCACCTGCTGCCGCACAGGATCGGACGCTGCAAGTCCGGAATCGTACCCGCAGGCGTTCAACGCGGCGGCCACATCAAAAAGCGCTTCACTGGTTTGGAGCGAAACCGCGGGCCCGCTCGGGTCCACCAGCGCCGGAGGCTTCGGCAGCCGCCGCTCTTCCCCGGTCTTCAACTTGGGGCTCGCGTTCTGCCCCCAAAGCACGCCCGTTGCGAGCAGGGCAGGGAGCAACAGCGCGAAAAGGAGGGGGCGGGAGGTTGGCATGATGTTTGGCGTACTCCAAGTCTAGTGAGCGCGTCTCCACAGGGTCAACAACTGCGCAAGATTCCCGCGAAGTCATTCCCAAAATGGAACGCCCGTTTGCTTTCTGTTCCACGGCGCGCCGAAGGAGCCATCCCCAGGAACGGGGCAGGTACCCAACGCGAACAAGCAGTTAGTATGGACGCAAGAGGACCCGCTTTCGTGAGAAACCCGGCTATTGCCCTTGCCTTGCTCGGCTGCCATGCCGTCGCATTGGCGCAAACCACGGCTACCCCCGTGCACCACGCGCGCCCCCATGCCGCGGCAGCCAGGGCCCAGGCCAAAGCGCCTGCCTGCCCTCCCGCCAGCCCGGCACCCGTTCTGCCACCCGGCGTTCCGCCCGCGGCCGGCGCCGTGCAAACCCTGTTTGCCCTGCGATACGTC
>CAXTYP010000152.1:0-6380 GCA_964248435.1 uncultured Acidobacteriaceae bacterium
CCGCCGCTTTCCGGACCCCGGGGGCCCCCGCGGGGGGGGTCGGGGGGGGGGCAACGAACAGGGGGGCCACGGCGGGGGGCGCGAGGGGGGCCGAAGGAACAGCGGGGCGGGGGGGCGGGGCCACAACCGCCGGAGGCGCCGCCACGACAGGGCGCACCGGCGCTGCCGCGGCAACGGCGGGCCGGGCTGGCGGCGCGGCTGCTGCCTGCTGCCGCTCCTGGATCGCACGCAGCACGTCACCGGGCTTCGATACCCGGGATAAATCAATACTGGGGCGCGATTCTGCCTCCCGGTTCGCTTCGCGCCGCGAGCCGCCGTTGCTGCCCCGGCGACCGCTGCCGGACAAAGCTCCGCGCACGCGCTCCGCCTCGTCGGCCTCGAGCGAGCTGGAATGTGTTTTCTTCTCGGTCACGCCGACCGCCGTCAGAACATCCAGAATCTCTCTGCTCTTGACTTCCAGTTCACGTGCCAAATCGTTAATCCGAACCTTACTCATTCGCCCCTTTGTATGTCCCACCCTGCCCGCTTACATGCTCATGTTTTCCTCGGCACAGCGGGAGTCAAACGCATCTACCATTATTGCGCGAAATGGCTTTTTCTGCTCTGGCCATTTCCGCAGTTTTGAACTAAATCCACACCGGCTCATTACGAGCCGGTCCCCTCGTCCACCTTGCTGTCCACCCGGATTTCGTCCCGGGTCTCGTCCAGGTTGCCCTCGACAACTGCTTCGGCCCGCGCGATCTCCGTATTCGGGTGATGCCGAGCAAGCACCGCACTCGTGTCATCGCGGCCCGGATCGAGCGACTCGGCGCCTTCCCCATCCAGCATCGGCCCTACCTCGGTCACCTCTGCCAAGCGCTCTTCAGCAATCTCGTCCACCACGCGGCCTGACCCGTCCCGTGCATTCGGCCGGTCGTCGTCCTGGTACAGGTTCACCGTCAGGGCGTCGATCTGCTCGTCCGTCGTGGCATCCAGCTCGTCCTTTTCCCGCGCGGTCAGCCCGCCCGCGGGCGTTCCTTCTCCCACCAGCAGCGGCTCGTCATCCAGGTCAGCGCCGCCCGTGATTGCTTCCAGCCGCTCGATCGTTGCCGCATCCACCGTGTCGCCGGTCGCCGGTACCGCGTTCGTGTTTTCTACCTGGAACCCACCCTCGTCGAGCAGCGCCTGCGCTTCCGCCCCTTCCCGGGGCAGCGTGTTCGCAAACGCCGGTGCCGCTTCGTCCTTGCCGTACACCGAGCTTTCGCTCAGGTCGACCTCCACATGCCCTTCGGTCTCGCTTTCACCTGTTTTCGCCACTTCAGTCCCTTCCCCCGTGGTTGCCGCCGTCCCTTCGCCGCCTTCAAAGTCGCCGAAGTAGCGCCGCACCGCCGCTGAAATCTTTTCAAGCGTCCGCTCCCCGATGCCCGGAATCTCTTCCAGCTGCTCCGGGGTCATATCGGCCAGCGCTTCCACTGTTGTGATGCCGGCCGCTACCAGCTTTTCAATAATCTGCTCGCCCAGCTCCGACACCTGCTCAATCGCGGTGGAAGGCCCGCCGGAAAAAGCCTGCATCTGCTGCTCCACTTCCTGCCGCTTTTCTTCCTCGCTCTTGATGTCGATCTTCCAACCCAGCAGCTTGGCCGCCAGCCGCACATTCTGACCTTTTTTGCCGATCGCAAGCGACAGCTGGGTGTCGTCGACGATCACCTCCAGCTGCTTTTCGTTCAGGTCGGCAATCGATACCCGGCTTACCTTGGCCGGCTGCAAAGCTTTTTCGGCAAAGGTCGTCACTTCTTCTGAAAACTCGATAATGTCGATCTTTTCGCCGCGCAGCTCGCGAATAATCGACTGCACGCGCATCCCCTTCATGCCGACGCACGCGCCCACCGGGTCCACGTCCTTGTCGCGCGACTGCACCGCGATTTTGGTCCGCTCACCCGCTTCTCTCGCGATGGCTCGTACCGTCACGGTCCCGTCGTAAATCTCCGGCACCTCGCTCTGGAACAGGCTCTGCACCAGCTCCGGCGCGGCCCGGCTCACAATCACCTGCGGCCCCTTGGCCGCGCGGTCCACCCGCAACAGCACGGCGCGCACCCGCTCACCTACTGAGAACTGCTCCAGGCGCGACTGTTCGCGCCGCGGCATCCGCGCTTCCGCCTTGCCCAGCTCAAAGATCACGTCCTGCGGCTCCAGCCGCTTGACCGTCGCCGTGATCACCTCGCCCATCCTGCTGCCGTATTCCTGGAACACCGTGTCGCGTTCGGCTTCGCGCACCTTTTGGAAGATCACCTGCTTGGCCATCTGCGCGGCGATCCGGCCCAACACCTCGGTCGGCTTGTAATAGCGGATCTCCCCGCCCACTTCGACCTCGGGTGCCAGCGCGCGCGCGTCCTCAAGCGTGATCTGGTTGATCTCGTCTTCGACCTCTTCCGGCGTTTCCACGACGGTCTTGTAGGCGTACGCGCGAATCTCGCCCGTTTCCTTGTCCAGCTCGGCGCGCATATTTTCCTGCGTCTTGTAGTACTTGCGCGTCGCGAGCGCAATCGCGTCTTCCACCGCGCCCACCACGATCTCCGGCTGGATGCCCTTGTCGCGGCTCAGTGTTTCGATACTTTGATACAGCGGACTTGCCATCGTTTCAAACCCTTCCCTGCTTGCGCGCTCGCCCGTTTAAAACTCGGGAACCAGCTGCGCTTTTTCTATATTGCTCAACTCAATCGCAACGACGCCGGCTCCTTGCTCCCCGCCGGCCTTCTTCTTTTTCGTCCCCTTCGGCGCTACGGGGTACACCTTCAGCGTGCTGCCGCTCACCGCACCCAAGTGCCCTTGCCAGTGCCGGTTGCCCCCGACCGGCGTAAACAGCTGCAGCTTGCACAGCTGCCCCGTGAACCGGGCGAACTCGTCCGCGGTGCGCAGCTTCCGGTCCAAACCCGGCGAGCTCACCTCCAGCATGTACTCCGTGCCCGGCACCAGGTCTTCCACGTCCAGAACTGTCCCGAAATCCCGCGCGAACCGCTCGCAATCTCCGTGAGTAATGCCCGATAGCTGTGCCACCGGCACCCCGCTCGGCAGCTCTCGCAGGTACGCCAGCTCGTCCTCCTCCGCGCTCAGCCCGGCAGCTTCCCCGGCCTCCACCAGGTCCAGCACAATGGCTCCGCTCGCTTCCGGGTCGCGTCCACCGGACTCGCCTTCGCGCGCCGCCGGTGTTTCAGCCGGGGCTGCCGCTCGCATCGTCCCCAGCCGTTGTTCCAGTGCGGCGCGCCCGGCCGCATTGCGTTCCAGAAACACCCGCAGCGTCCGGTGCTTGCCACCGCCGCCGGCAAACTCGAGATCCACGATCTCAAGCCCATGCGACACGGCCACCCGGTCCGCCAGCGCGCGGATTTGCTCATTGATAGCGCTCATAGGACCTTGCCGCTCGACCCTTTACCCCAAAGAAAAAGTGGGCTTTCGCCCACTCCCCTGTGCCGCCTGCCAGTCGCGCAGGAAGCGTACACCGGATCGTTTCTCTCCCAAGCATACGCTCGGACGCGGCGGACGAGCAAACCCGCCGGCAAGCGGGCCTTCAGGCCGACGGCTTTCTCGCCCCGTCAAACATCTCTGCCAGAGCATGGATCGACTCGGCCGAGCGCCGCAGTGAGAACCGCTGCTGAAAGGCCGCCTCGGCCGATGCCGCCATCGCTCCGCGCTCCCCGTCCGGCAGCTCGAGCCACCGCCGCAGCAGCCGCGTGGTTCCTTCCGCCGTGTCCGGCTCCACCAGGCCCACACCGTCCTGGAGGATCTCCCGCCAGATGTTGACCTGGTTCGAGATCAGTACGGGGGTGCCGCAAGCCAGCGCCTCGGCCACCACGATGCCGAAATTCTCCTGGTGCGACGGCAGGCAAAAGGCTTCCGCCGCCCGAAACGCACCATACTTTGCCGTGCCCTGCAGCATGCCGGGCCAGAAAACCCGCGGGGCAATACCGAGCCGAGCCGCCTGCGCCTGCAACCCTGCCTGGAGCCCCACCTGGTCCGGCCCGGCCATCACCAGGTCGACCTCGGGGTGGCTTGCGGCCACCTCTGCAAAGGCCTGCAGCAGCAGGTCGCACCCTTTCTTTTGGTGAATTCGCGACAGGAACAGCAGAAAACGCCGCCCGCGCAGCTGTGGCACGGCCCGGAAAAACGCTTCGCGCTGCTCTTCCGGGTTCCCTTCCGGCCGATTGGTCCCGTAGGGCACCACCACGCTGGTCCACTGATTGGGTCGAAAGCTCGCGAGCGCCAGGTCCCGCTCCAGTTCACTCGTAAACAACACCGCCGAGGCCCCGCTCAGGATCCGGTACTGCAACGGCCAGTACAACATCTTTTTCAGGTGCTTGAGCGGGTAGCGCTTTTTAAAAAACACATCCAGCGCCCCATGCGTGAACACGGCATACGGCACCCGCGCATGCTTTGCGGCCAGCCAGGCCGCGACCGCCGGAAACAACCACACATTGTTGATCACGATCAGGTCAAAGCGCCCGGCATTGGCGCGCAGCCAACGCAACAGCGTCCTTGAAAATCCATAGCTCAACCGGCCCGGCCCCATCGCATGCACGGTGAAGCGGCAGTCCTTCAGGTATGGCGCATCAGGCCGGTCCAGCGTCGCGACTTCCAGCGTGTCGCCGAGGGCCAGGTAGTTGGTCGCAAGCTGCCGCAGCATCTCCGGCGGACCGCCCTCGGCCGGCTCCAGCCGCGCGATCACGTGGAGCATACGGAGCGGCTTTCCTTGAAGGTGAGAGGTGCTCGAGTCGCGAAAGCGCTGCATCAGCGCGTCCTGAAGCGCTGTCGCGTCCCCCGTCCCCCGTTCCCCGCCCACCCACCTCGATAACAAGCCACGCAGTTGCACAGCCTACCTCTTGCCCGACAACGGTTCACACTGCGCCGTTCCACCGGCCCGGCGCTCCATCCATCCGGTTCAGAAACAGACCGCGAAGCGGGAGCGCTGAAACGTGGCTGCGATGGGAGCTCCGAGCCGCCTCGGCGCTGACTCAGTCCTCTTTATCGGCAGGCCACCCTCTAGACGTGAGGCCGGGGCGGAAGTTTCATGGCTGAGCCTGCTGCCCGACCTTAATTCTCCCTGAAGAACATACCATCTTTACCTGCATCCAGTCCGGCTTCGCTGTCCGGCAATGACACATGAACCAGGGCCAGGCACGTCAGCCGGCGCGGCCAGGTCATAAAACAAAGGGGTGAGCCTTGCCGCCCGGCTTCCACCCCCTGCCCAAGGCTCAGGGCGCAATCTCGGTCGCCGCCGCGTAACTCAACCCGTGGATCGCGAGCCACGTCGTCGCGTACGCCTGCAACGCATCGGCGGTTGTCTGCCGTGAGTCGCGTAGCGCGTCCAGGTAATCGATCAGCGCGATGCCCCCATGCTCATACGCAAACTGCGCGATCCCCAGCACATCGCCGGCCTCGTCAAGATAGTGGCTCGTGTACCGCGCCGCCAGCGAGGACGACTCTGTATACGCGATCCACGCCTGGTCCACGTCCGACAACACCTGGTTTTTCGCCGCGATCACCGCAAACCGGCTCGCCTGTGCCGCGTACTCGCTGGTCTTTTTGTTGCCCTGGTTGCGGTCAAAAATCCGCAAGGGAATCGCGACATTGAACCCCGCGCTGTTGGAGGCGCCCGACCGGTCGTACTCCCCTTCGACCACCGGGTCGGCCGTGCCGTTCGCATACGCCAGGTGCACGTTGGCCTCGGCCACCGCGACCCCGGCCACCGCGGCCCGGTAATCGGATCGCGCAGCCAGCGCCTTTGCATCCAGCCCGGCGAGGTCGAGCGCCAGCGTCGGCGGCAGAATATCGCCGGCGATGTCGAAGTCGGGCTTCGGGCTTTCGGTACCGATCAGCGTTTGCAGCTGGTCGCTCGCCTGCCGCAGGTTGATCGCCGCCGTCGTCCGGTCACTTTCAAACTGGGCCAGCTGCAGGTCCAGCCGCTCATAGTCGAGCTTGCCGATATCACCCGCCTGGTACCGGTCTTTGTTGATCGCCACCTCTCGCCGGAAGTCACGGAGATTCGCGTCCGACAGCGTGAGCGCCGTTTTCGCAAGCAGCATCGCCACAAACGCCTGCTTCACCGTGAACTCGACGCCCCTTTGCTGGTCGGCCAGCTGCGCCGCCGTTTGCGCCGTGGTCGCCCGCGCGCTGTCCAAACGCCACCGGCGTTTTTGCCCCCGCTCAAACAAGCGCGACAGCTGCCCGCTGTACAGGTACGGGCCGTCGTTGTTGCCCGCATCGAGCGTTATGTCCTGACCGACGGCGGCAAACACCGGGTTCGCCCGCACCCCGGCCTGGATCTCCTGCGCGCGGGTCGCTTCCAGGTTGCGCCGGGCCGCCAGAAGAGTCGGGTTCTGCGCACGGGCCAGCGTCAAAATCTGCTC
>CAXTYP010000153.1:0-6350 GCA_964248435.1 uncultured Acidobacteriaceae bacterium
AGATCCCAAGCGAAATCAGCAGCATCGCCAGCATGTACACCCGCACCACGCAGGTTGCCCAGCCCGAGCCCGCAATACCGTAAGCCCGAAACGGCCCGTGGCCGTAAATCAGCAGCCAGTCAAACCACCAGTTCACCAGGTTGGCCGTCAGCAGCGACGCCATCACCCAGCCCGGCCGGTCGATCGCCTGGAGGTAGTGCCGCACGGCCATGTAAAGAAGCAGCGGCGCCGCCGACCAGCGCAGCGCCGCCACGTAGCTCACCGTGCCGCGCACAATCTCCCCGTCTACGTGCAGCAGCGAAAGCCCCAGCGGTGCCAGCGTCGACAGGAGCATCACGATAGGCGTGCAGATCGCGACAAGGAACAGTGACTGCAGAAGCGAGTGGAGCCCGTCTTCCGTGTCGCCCCGCCCGTACGCCTGCGAGACCAGCGCGTCCAACCCGTACAAAAGTCCCACGCCCATAAAGGCGATCGCATAAAACAGGCTGTTGCCCAGCGACGAGGCCGCAATCGCCATCGTGGAATGCGGCATGTGCCCCACCATGCGCGCGTCCACCAGGTAGGTCGACATCCAGCCCAGCTCGCCCAGCGCGAGCGGCGCGCCCAGTCGCGTGGTCAGCCGCAGCTCCGACCGGAACGACGTGGAAGGAATGGCGCGGCCGGCCAACCGGCTTATCTGAGAGTCCATGCTCCCTTTCGCGGCGCTCGCGGCGCCTTGGTTCATCTCCGCTGTCGGCCATGTGATCGGGGAAGGGGCAGCGCCGGCAGCCGGGGAGTTTGATGAAACTCCTGTGACAGCCTACGACCCGGGCGAGGGAGTTCCAAGAGAAATGCGGAAATTCTGCTCGGCTGCCCCTCCATGAGACGCACAAGGTTTGCTGGCGCGTTTGTTTGCCCCGGTCGTATACTCTGAGGCAACCGGGCTCCCGGGGCACCACCACCCGCGAGCTCCCTGAACCCGCGAGGTGCGCCTTCCCGAGCCAGCCTGACACGCTCGACCGCATGAAAACTCTCCGCTCCGCAGCGGACTCCCGCTGGCGCGCCGTGGTTCGTGTTCTTCGAAGTCGCTCGCTCGCCCCGGTGCACGCGCTGGCTTCCGCTGTTTTTCCCGCGTCCTGCGCCTTGTGTGAGACCCCGCTCGCCCACCTCGGTCGCGCCCCGGTCTGCCGCTCCTGCTGGGCCGACCTTCCGCCGCAATCCGGCACCCTGTGCCCCGGATGCGGCGAAGCCCTCGGCGCCCATCCCTTCGCAACCGACGAGCGCGCCCCGGACGATTGGCTGTGCCGCCCCTGCCGCGTGTCTCCCCCGGCCTTTGAGCGCGCCGTCGCGCACGGCTTGTACGGCGGCACCATGCGCGCGCTGCTTCACCTGCTCAAGTACGAAGGGATGGCCGCGATCGCCGGCCCGCTCGGCGCGCATATGGCTGCGCAGGTCGCCGCGCTGCCCGGCATTCCACGCACCATGACGGTGGTACCCGTGCCGCTGTGGGCCGCCAAGCGCAGCCGCCGGGGCTTCAACCAGGCCGAGCTGCTGGCCCGCGCTCTCGCAAAGGCCGCCCGCCCGCATGGCCTTGAGCTCCGCGTCGCCCGCAACCTCCTGGTGAGAAGCCGGAACACCGCGACCCAGGCCGGGCTTTCGTCCACCGCGCGCCGCCGCAATCTGCGCGCCGCCTTTGCCGTGCCTGGCGCCGGCAACAACAAGGAGCTGCTTGCCGGCCGCGACTTCCTGCTGGTAGACGACATCTTTACCACCGGTGCCACCGCCCGGGCGGCTTCTTCTGCCCTCCGCGGCGCCGGGGCCCGGGAGGTTTGGGTTTCTACCGCCGCCCGTGCCCAGCGCGGAGAGCTGGCCGAGCCGGTTCATGCCGTCGCAACACCCATGGAGGAAGATGTCGCTTTCTGGGGTTGATAGCTCCACGCGGTTGGGAACAGCGGTCGTGTTTTAACGAACAGCGAAACAGGGGGGAAACAGATGTCGCTCGGTAAAAGCTCAACGCACACCCGCAAAGCGAAGCTGCTCATCAAAACCCACGCCGGTCGCGACATCGCGGGCTCGGGTGCCGGGCTGCCCGACGACCGCACCCTTCCGTTTCAGCAGCCCATGCAAACGCCCGTGCTCGTTCTCAACGCCTCCTACGAGCCCATCAACATTTGCGGCGCGCGCCGGGCGCTGGTGCTCGTGCTCAAGGGCATTGCCCGCACCGAAGAAGAGCAGGGTGCGACCCTTCACGCCGCCCGCGTCCGCATGGCGCTGCCATCCGTCATCCGCCTGCTCGAGTACCGCCGCATCCCCCACCAGACACGCGCCCTGTCACGCAAAAACATCCTGCTTCGCGACCGAAACACCTGCCAGTACTGCGCCGTCGTGCTCACCGCCGCCGAGCTCACGCTGGACCACGTCCTGCCGCGCTCCCGCGGCGGTGCCAGCACCTGGGAAAACCTGGTCGCCTGCTGCCACGGCTGCAATCGTCGCAAGGGCAACCAGCTGCTGGGCGAACTCACCAGCATGAAGCTTCTGCGCGAACCGCGCCCCTTTTCGCTCCACACCTCGCGCCACATCATGCGCATGATCGGCAACTCCGACCAGAAGTGGCGCAAGTACCTGTACTACTAATCCGCTAACGACTCTGCCGGCACCCATTTGCATCGGAAAGGGTATGAGCTCTCCGCTGTCCGAACCAATCCTCCCCGGCCTTCACCGCATCCCGCTCGGCATCGTCAACGCTTTTTACATCGACGACCCCTCCGGCGGCGTTCTGATCGACACCGGCTTCCCCGGCAACGACAGGAAGATCCTTGCCGCGCTCGCCGGCCTCGGCAAGCAACCCGGCGACGTCCGCCACCTCCTGCTGACCCACACCCACGCCGACCATATCGGCAATGCCGCGGCCCTGCGCAAGGCCACCGGCGCGCGCACCTACATGCATCCCCAGGACGCCCCCATCACCGAGGCCGGCACAGGCTTCCGCCCCATGGGGCCCGCGCCCGGCCTGAAAAACCACCTCGTCACCGCGTTGATCCACGTCCGCATCGTCGTGCTCAAGATGAAAGTCGAAGGCTGCCCCATTGACGAGCGTGTCGAAGAGGGGGCCGAGCTGCCCCTCGCCGGCGGTATCACCGCCGTTCACGCGCCCGGCCACTGCCTGGGCCAGCTCGCGTTCCTGTGGCACCGCCACGGCGGCGTCCTGTTTGCCGCCGACGCGTGTGCCGGCGGCCAGGATCTTGAGCTCAGCATCGCTTACGAGGACCTGGAAGAAGGGAAGCGCTCGCTCCGCAAACTCGGCGGCCTCACGTTTGGGAACGCATGTTTCGGCCACGGCGATGCGATCCTCGGCGGGGCCGCCGAGCGCTTCCGTCAGCGCTGGGGCGCATAGGCGCCCGCACCGCTTCAGCTTTCCCGGCCCGGCTGTTTCAGCCACTACGTGACAAGAGGGACCGCTACTGTGGCTTCCCGGAAGGCGGGGCCGGCGCCGGTGCAGGCTTCCCCCCGGCATCCGGCGCATCCTTGCCCACTTCCTGCCCGTCAAACGTGATCTTCACCGACGATCCGAAGTGCTTGTAGTTCGTGTACTTGATCAGCTCGCGCATATGCACGTCCTGGCTCAGGTAGCCGCTGCCAGGGGCGAAATGCAGCACCCCGTCGCCCTTGGTGTACACCGGGAACCAGTACTTGCCGTCCACCTGCTGCCGATAAGTGATAAACGGCGTCGACAAATCTTCATGCCCCTTGCGCGTGTCGTCCGGCACGTTTTTGCCGTCCGTCACCACGATCTGGTAATCCTGCGCGTCCACCCAGATGCGCCCCTGGAAGTAGCGCTTGTTTTTCTCCAGCACCTTGGGCTTCACATCGAACACATACGTTGTCACTTCGTCGACCGGCTGCTTGCCCACGTAGGTAATGTTGTACTGCCCCGCGTCCTCGCGCGTCAGCGCGAACGGCAGGCGATGCTCAATATCCTGGAAGTCCGCCGGCGACATCATCACGCGCTGCAGCGAGCTTTCCGGCGCTTCCACCACGTGCTCATACAGCCGCCCATCCGGGTCGGCGCTGATGTTCGTGACCTGGTAGTACTCCCCGTCCACCTTTTTCGTATCGTCGTCGATCGTGTCCACACGCACGCTGCGCTCATACGTGTAGTTCGCCATGGCCACGCGAAACTCCGACTCTTTCGCAGTAAACCGGTCGATGATCTGCTGTGCCGGCACCGATGGCGGCGTCAGGTCCAGCTGGCCAAAGCCCGAGTCCAGCGGCATGGGCGTGTATGAAACCTGCGCAAACCCCGGACCGGCGGCCAGGAGCGCCGCCAGGCCGAGCAGACGAAAACGTGAAAAGGGGGATGGCACGATGCGAAACCTCTCCCTATTAAATGCGCGGGCGCGCGGAAAGATGCATTCCATCCACCGCGCCGGGCACGCTCCATGCCGCCCGGCGCGCAAAGCCGCGCCTACGGCTGGCCCTTGCCCCCACCCGCGCCATAGATGTTGCCGGTCGTGTAGGAAGCATCCTGGGCGGCCAGCTGCACATAGATCGAAGCAAGCTCAACCGGCTGGCCGGCGCGCCCCAGTGGGTAGTCTCCGCCGAAGTTGCGCCAGTGCTCTTCCGTCGCTCCCCCTGAGATCTGCAGCGGTGTGTAGATCGGGCCGGGCGCGACGCCGTTCACACGAATGCCCTTGGGGCCGAGCTGCTTGGCGAGGGACTTTACGAAGTTCATCGTGGCAGCCTTGGTTTGCGCGTAATCGTACAGGTTGGCCGAGGGATCGTAGGCCTGTTCAGACGTGGTGGCGATGATCGTGGCCCCGGGATTCAGGTGCGGCAGCGCCGCCCGGATAATCCAAAAGGGGGCATAGATATTGGTCTTCATCGTCCAGTCGAACAGCTCCGTCGTCATGTCCAGCAGCGACTCCACCTGGTGCTGACGCCCGGCGTTTGACACCAGGATGTCGAGGCCACCCAGCTGCGAAACGCTTTGGGCGACCAGTTGCTTGCAAAAGGCTTCTTCGCGAAGATCGCCGGGGAGCAGCACGGCTTTGCGCCCGGCGCGGCGGATCAGCTCCGCAACCTGCTGCGCATCCGGCTCTTCGGCCGGCAGGTAGTTGATGGCGACATCAGCGCCTTCGCGGGCATACGCGATAGCCGCCGCCCGGCCCATGCCGGAGTCGCCGCCCGTGATCAGGGCCTTGCGGTTCAACAGCCGCCCCGAACCCTTGTAGCTGGTTTCCCCATGGTCGGGAGGCGGCGTCATCTGGCTTGCGAGCCCGGGCCACGGCTGAAAAGGGCTGGTATACGGCGGCTTTGGGTACTTGGTCACCGGATTGGTGACCGGCTGCGCGGTGGACGCACCTTGTGCCTGGGCCGCGGGAGCGATGGCTGCCGCGGCAAGACCCGCGCCAAGGGTGCCGACAAGTTGTCGGCGCGAGATTGTGTTTTCAGAGGAGGAGGACATCGAAATCCTGCAATTCGTTAGGAGGTGGAAGCCCGCGGGCAGGCTGTGCCCACAAGTCTTCATGTGGGTTTCGATGCAGGAAATTACGGGAAAGTGAGCGTGGGCGTCGTCGAAACGCACTTTAAGCCGGCCCGTGAACAGCGTGCTCCTTGTCTCCTCTAGCATGGGTGTGCATGGCTTGGAAAACCGCAAAAGTCCGCGAACCGCTCGACGAAGCCGGGTTGTACGAGTACGCCGTCGCCGCGCTGGGCCGCCGCATGCGCACCGTCGCCGAGCTGCGACGGCAACTCAAAACGCGCGTGGAAAAAGGCGAAACCGGCGAAGTGAAAGTTGAAGCGATCCTCGCGCGCCTGCTCGAGCGCCGCTATCTCGACGACACCGCTTTTGCCGCCGACTACACCCGCCTGCGGCAGGAAGGGGCGAAGTTCGGCCGCCGCCGCGTGCAGCAGGACCTCCAGCAAAAAGGCGTTGACGGCGAGCTCGTCTCCACCACCCTCGATGCTGCCTACGAAAATGTCAACGAAGAAGAGCTGGCCCGGCAGTTTCTCGAGCGCAAGCGCATGCGCAAGCCCGAAAACGAAAAGGAAACGGCCCGCATCATGCGCCGCCTCGTGGCCGCCGGCTTCTCGATGAAAGCCGTGTACAGCATCCTGAAGCGCTGGAACGCCGGCGAAGACGTGCTCGCCGCCGTTGAAAGCATGGACGAGGACGAGCCGCAGGGCGGTGTTGAATAAGTCGCGGGAGTAAGTCGCAGAACTAAGTGCAAAAGTAAGTTGCGGCAGTAAGTTGCAGGCTTGATTGCAGGAGTAAGTTGCAAATTCCCGGGCAGGTTTGTGCGATCGATTGGTCCGGCGCCTTGTCGCAGGCCGCGCAGCGTCGCGGCCTGCGCGCCGCTGTTTGCGACGTC
>CAXTYP010000154.1:0-6285 GCA_964248435.1 uncultured Acidobacteriaceae bacterium
CGACGCGCACTTGGCCTGTAGCTCAGTCGCGTGAAAGACCCCATCGCGTCCATAGGCACCGATCGCGAGTGCCTGCGAGTTGTCCTTGAAGGTATCGGGTGGCGGCTCTGCGCCGCTGTAATCCACCGGCAAGCGCTTGTCGTTCTCGACCAGCACAAACCGCGCCCCGGCACCATGGTGAGCGATCGAGCCGGGCTGCACATTGCCGGCCACGCGCAGGTGACGCGTGTAGGCTTTCTGCCCCATGCCTTGCAGCTCATTGATCGTGACGTAGTAGCTCTTGTTGGCCTGCACCCCGGTCACGGCCAGGTAGGCGATCACGCCCAGAATCACGGCGACGGCCAGGGCGATACGGGCGGTTTGGGGTCGGGGTTGAGCCATGGCTGCTTTCAGCCTAGGAGCGGCTCCGGCCGGAGTCAAGGGCAGTGCAAATGTAGGTTGCATTGCGCGGTAGAAGAGCCTTTAAGCACCCAAGCCCGCGTATGATGGGTGCAACGCCGCCGCCTGAGAGGGACCCCATGAGCACGTTGATGAGCACAGCGCAGATGCCCGTACAAGCGACCGAAATCCTTCAACCCCGTGCACAATGGCTTGCAGCTCGCAGGCGGGAGTCCGCGCGCTCCGGAGACACCAACATGAGCCAGATGCACTTTGCGCGGCTCGGTCGCGTCACCGAGGAGATGGAGTTTGTGGCGCGGCGCGAAAACGTGCCCGTGGAGCTGATCCGCTCGGAGATCGCCGCCGGTCGTATGATCATCCCGGCCAATATCAATCACCCGGAGCTTGAGCCGATGGCGATCGGCATCGAGAGCCGGTGCAAGGTCAACGCCAACATCGGCAACTCGGCCGTGACCTCCAACATCGACGAGGAACTGCGCAAGCTGCACACGGCCGTGCAGCATGGGGCCGATACGGTCATGGACCTTTCGACTGGCGGTGCCATCCCCGAGATCCGCGACCGCATCCTGCGGCACTCGCCCGTGCCCATTGGCACCGTGCCGCTCTACGAAGCGCTCACCCGCGTCAAGCGGGTCGAAGACCTGAACATCGATATGTATCTCGAGGTCATTGAAGAGCAGGCACAGCAGGGGGTCGATTACTTTACCATCCATGCCGGCGTACTCATCCAGTACGTGCCGATGGTTGCCAAGCGCATCACCGGCATCGTGAGCCGCGGCGGCGCCATTATGGCGCAGTGGATGACCGCGCACCACAAGCAAAGCTTTCTGTACGAGAACTTCGATCGCATCACCGCCATCATGGCCAAGTACGACGTGAGCTACTCGCTCGGCGACGGTTTGCGACCGGGCTGCGTGGCCGATGCATCGGACGAAGCGCAGTTTGCGGAGCTCAAGACCTTGGGCGAGCTCACGCGCAAAGCCTGGGAGTCGGATGTACAGGTCATGATCGAAGGGCCGGGCCACGTGCCGCTCGACAAGATAGAAGAGCAGGTCAAAAAAGAAGTGGAGCTGTGCGACGGCGCACCGTTCTACGTCCTGGGGCCGCTCGTCACCGACATCGCGCCGGGCTATGACCACATCACCTCCGCGATCGGCGCGGCCATGATCGGCTGGCACGGGGCCAGCATGCTTTGCTATGTCACGCCGAAGGAGCACCTGGGTCTGCCGAACGAGAAGGATGTCAAGGACGGCATGATCGCATACAAGATCGCCGCGCACGCCGCCGACATTGCCCGCCACCGCCCCGGCGCGCAGGACCGCGACGATGCGATCTCCTACGCCCGCTATACCTTCGACTGGGACAAGCAGTTCGCGCTGTCGCTCGACCCTGAAACTGCCCGCTCCATGCACGATGAAACCCTGCCGGACGACTACTACAAGGAGGCTGCCTTCTGCTCCATGTGCGGCCCGAAGTTCTGCTCGATGAACTGGTCGAGCAAGGTGGACGAGTTTAACAAGTCGGAGCACGGGCTGGAGAAGAAGGATCTGTCTGGGCTGGTGATGTTGCAGGCCGGGATGCTGGGTGCGAAAGGGTAGCCAACCTAGTGCCGAATATTATCGATAAGCCCGCATTTTGTAAGTAGGAGATAGAGATACCATGAAGCGTTTTGGCAAGATTCTAACCATAGCTTACTTGAGGACTCTTCGTGCTAGATCTACACGCGATGTCAGTAGGCGTGGTCAGGATACTTTTCTAATTGTGCCGGTTGTTTCGTTAGGCGTCTTATTGCTCCAGCTTCTAGTGACAGCGTGCTATGTTCTATTTCGTCATCACATCAGCATGGTTTATGTTTTAGATTATTATCTGTTTACTCTTTGGACAGAGCTTTGTTTTCTTACATACTTTGTTAAGGAGGTCATTTATTTCTTGCGCGCTGCGGCGAAATCTGGACTTCCAGAGCATGTTGACCGTTTGAGGCAGCAGAGTGTCTACATAAAACGCCATCTCAGGCGCTACCCGCTTTGTGAGTTAATTGAGCTCCGAGTATTTGCTGGGCTGTACGTTAAGAGGCGTAAGCCGCTTAGGCCAATGCTGATAGCTCTTCTAACTGCTCCTGCATTTCCTGCTTTGTTGGACAAGCTTCCACATGAGGCTTTAAGGCACACCTTCACATTTGGGGTCTCGCACTGGTTTGGGTTTGAATGCATCATCGCAGCGATAATTTTGCCAATGTCCTTCGTTATAGGTAGAAAAAAAGAGTTGCTGTTTGTTCTATCGGTTCTCGACGAAGCGATACGTGAACGAACTGGAAGCAGACAAAGACTTCGAGTCGAACTTGCGGACATTACTAGGTGGATTGATTTTTGAAGACCTGCAGTCTGAGTAACCTAATCACTCAACTCCCGCAGCAGAAACGCATAATCAAAAGCAATCTCGCGTAGATAGTCATACCGCCCGCTAGCCCCTCCGTGCCCGGCCGTCATATTGGTATGTAACAGAATCGGGTGCGCGCCGGCGTTAAGCGTCCGCAGCTTCGCGACATACTTCGCCGGTTCCCAGTACATCACTTGCGAGTCATAGAGCGAAGTCTTGACCAGCATCGCCGGGTAACTCGCCGCGCGCAGATTGTCATACGGCGAGTAACTCAGCATCGTTTCAAACGCTCCGGGCTCGTTCGGATTGCCCCATTCCTCATACTCCGGCACAGTCAGCGGCAGGGAAGCATCCAGCATGGTATTCATCACGTCCACAAATGGCACCTGCGAGACCACCGCCCGGAACAGCTCGGGCCGCAAGTTGACGACCGCGCCCATCAGCAGGCCGCCGGCGGACCCACCCTGGATCGCGACCCGGCCCGACGCGCCGTAGCCTTGGGCCAGCAGATGCTCGGTCACGGCGATAAAGTCCGTAAAGGTGCTCATCTTCGACCCAAGCCGGCCCGCATCGTGCCACGGCTTGCCCAGGTCGCCGCCGCCGCGAATATGCGCGTAGGCCAACACAAACCCGCGATCCAGCAGACTGAGCCGGTTGGAGCTGAAGCCCAGCGGCAGCGCATAGCCGTACGAACCGTACCCATAGACGTGCAACGGAGCGTGATGGAACGTACCGTCCGGCCCACGGCCATCGCGACGATACACCAGCGACACCGGCACTCGCACCCCGTCGGGCGCGATCGCCTCGATGCGCTCGGACGCGTACAGGGCGCGATCAAACCCGCCCGGCACCTCCTGCTCTTTCAGCAGCACCGACTCGCCCGTGCGCACGTTGTAGTCGAACACCGAAGCCGGCGTGACCAGCGACTGGTAGCTGTACCGCAGCCGATCCGTTTCCCACTCGCGGTTCCCGCTCAGGTGCACGCTGTAGGCCGGCTCGGGAAAGCCGATCTCGGCTTCACGCGCGATCTCCGGTCCGGGGCCGGCAAAGTGCAGCACCCGCAGGTGCTCCAGCCCGGCGCGCCGCTCCGACGCGACCGCGAACTCTGAAAACAGCGACACGTCCTCCAGCATCACGTCGTCGCAGTGCGGAATCCGCTCGGTCCAGTCCCCCGGCGCGTCGGCCTGCGCGGTGACGAGCCGAAAGTTGCGCCCCCGGTCGTTGACCCGGATGTAAAGCAGCCCGTGGCGATGGTCCGGGTAGTACTCGATGTTGTCGCGGCGGGGTGCAACCAGCGTCAACGCCGACGCGGGCGCATCCGCCCGCAGCAAACGTGCCTCGCTGGTCGTATGGCTCCCGCTTTCGACCACGATGTAGACGCCGTCTCGTGTGCGGCCCGCGCCCAGGTTGAAGCGCTCGTCTTCTTCTACCAGCACCAGCGCATCGTCAGTCACCGGCGTCCCGAGCACGTGCCGATACAAACGGAACTGGCGCTTCTGCTCCTCGTCCTCGACCGTGTAGAACAGCGTCCGGTTGTCGGCCGCCCACACGATGGACCCGACGCGCTCGACCGACTCCGGCAACAGCTCGCCCATCGCCAAATCCTTGATGTGCAGCGTGTACTGGCGAAAGCCGGTCGTATCGGTCGAGTACGCCAGCAGCCGGCCGTCGTCCGACACATCCATGCCGCCTACCGCCATAAAACTTTGCCCGGCGGCGAGCGCTTCCACGTCAAGGATCACCTCCTCGGGCGAGCTTTCAAACGTTTCACGCGAACCCGCCTTGCGGCAGTACACCGGATATTGCGAACCTTCGGTGGTCCGCGCGTAGTACCAGTACGCCCCGTCCTGTGCCGGTACGCTCACGTCGGTCTGCTTGATGTGCGACAGCAGCTCGTTATAGAGCGTTTCCTGGAGCGCCTTGGACGGCTCCATCACGGCCTCGGTATAGGCGTTTTCAGCCCGCAGATAGTCGAGGACCTCCTCGCTTTCCTTGTTCCGCAGCCATCCGTAGCTGTCGGTCAGGGTGTGTCCATGCAGGTTGGTCGTTCGGGGGTCCTGGCGCGCGATGGGCGCAGCGGCTACGGGGATGCTCATGGAATTGAGGATACCGCCAGCATCATTCGCTCGCGCGAAAGCGTAGTTGACCTCACACAACCCGGCATCCGCGGCAGGCAACGCGGAAGCGGCTTTCAGCGCCTTACTGTATATGTGACCGCAGGTAGGGCCGAGAAGATAGAAGGAGCAACAACGATGAAGAACCGAATGTGTACAGGAGTAGTAGCGGCCATGGCGCTGACTTTGGGGCTGGGTACCGCGATGGCTCAAACAGGTACGGGAAGCGGCATGAACTCGACGTCGGGCATGGGCAGCAGCCAGGCTTCCTCAATGGACAAGACGTTCCTGATGAAGGCGACGCAAGGAAGTAACTTCGAAATCCAGACTGCCCAGCTTGCCTTGCAGAAAAGCAACAACGATCAGGTCAAACAGTTCGCCCAGATGATGATCGACGACCACAACAAGCTGAATGACCAGATGAAGCCGGTAGCCGCAGAAGCCGGCGTTCAGCCGCCGACGGGAATCTCCGCAAAGGACCAGAAGATTTACGACAAGCTACAGGGGATGAGCGGCACTGCTTTCGACAAAGCCTACATGCAGGTAATGGTTGCTGATCACAAGGAAGACCTGAAGGAATTCAAGCTCGAAGCGAGCAACGGTCAACTGGCGTCTGAAAAAAGTGCTGCAAGCCAGGGTTCGCAGGTGGTTGACATGCACCTTCAAAAGGCCGAGCAAATCCAGAAAACGATGCAAGCCTCCTAAAACAATCGTGCGCCATCGACGAGAAGCAACTCGTGTATTCAGGCTGAAGACAGTCATTTCGAGAAAGCGCCCGCCATCCAGGCGGGCGCTTTTGCGTCCAGGCCACCCCGCATTTCGTACAATGGTGCCTGCATGTCTCGTTTCAGGCTCATTCTCCTTTCAGCGCTGCTGCTGCCGGCTTTTACCGGGCTAAGCGCGCAGGCCGTAAAGGACCTGCCACGGCCCACAGACTACGTCAGCGATGATGGGCACGTACTTTCGGCTGAAACTACGGCTCACATTGACGCGATCTGCGGCGCGCTGGAGCGGCAGGCGCATGCCCAGATGGCCGTCGTGACTGTGCGGAATACCGCCAGTGAGCCGATTGCCGACTACGCGGTCGAGCTGGAAGACGCGTGGAAGGTCGGCGCGAAGGGGACGGACCGTGGCGTCATCCTGCTTGTTTCTACCGGCGACCGCAAGTGGTTCATCTCGACCGGTTACGGCCTTGAAGGCGTGATCACCGATGAGAAATCCGGCATCATCGGCCGGCAAATGCAGCAGTACCTGCGCGTCAGCGAGAATGACGAAGGTTTAACGGTCGGAGCGGAGCAACTGGCCGCGCTGATCGCCCAGGACGCCGGGGTGCAACTGCAGGTGCGCCCCGCCCAGCTTGCCCCCATCGATCGCGGCGCGCGGATCGGGCCGAGAG
>CAXTYP010000155.1:0-6279 GCA_964248435.1 uncultured Acidobacteriaceae bacterium
GTGACGCTGACCGCGCGCTCGGTCGCAGGGTTTGAAAGCAACTACAAGCTGCCGCCGACCACCCTGCTGCACCGGTCGGAGGAGTCGCGCACGGTGCGCGAAGAGGCATTGCGGCTCGAGGCCGAGGTGCTGGTGCAGAAATGCGGCGAGTTCGACGTGAACGGGCAGGTAACGCAGATCAACCCCGGCCCGGTCGTGACGACGTTTGAGTTCCGGCCCGATGCTGGGGTCAAGTACTCGCGCATCACGGGGCTGGCCGATGATCTGGCGCTCGCGATGGCGGCCGAATCGATTCTGATTGAGCGCATGGCCGGCAAATCGACCGTCGGCATCCAGGTGCCGAATGGGGAGCGCGAAACCATCTGGCTGCGCGACATTGTGGAGTCGGAGCCGTTTGCAACCTCGAAGTCCAAGGTCGCGATGGCGATGGGCAAGGACATCAACGGGCGGGTGATTGTGGCTGACCTGGCGACGATGCCGCACGTCCTGATCGCCGGCTCGACCGGTTCCGGCAAATCGGTTGCGATCAACGCGATGATCATGAGTGTGCTGTTCAAGGCAACGCCGGAGCAGGTGCGGCTGATCCTGGTGGACCCGAAGCGTGTGGAACTGGGGATGTACGAGGGCGTGCCGCACCTGTTCACGCCCATCATCACGGAGCCGAAACTGGCGGCGAATGCGCTCAAGAACGCCGTGCGCGAAATGGAGCGGCGGCTCAAGCTGCTGGCTTCGCGTTCCGTGCGCAACATCGACCAGTACAACCGCCTCTTCGATGAAGAGCCGACGCTGTGGGACGAGCAGGGCGTGGAAGAAAAACCGCTGCCTTACATCATGATCATCATCGACGAGCTGGCCGACCTGATGATTCTCGACAAGTCGAATGTGGAGGAAGCGATCACGCGGCTGGCACAGATGGCGCGCGCGGTCGGCATTCACCTGGTGCTCGCGACACAGCGGCCCTCGGTCGATGTGATCACGGGCTTGATCAAGGCAAACGTGCCGACGCGCATGAGCTTCCGCCTGGCGACCAAGATCGATTCGCGCACCATTTTGGACGCGAATGGAGCCGAGTCGCTGCTGGGAAAGGGTGACATGCTGTTTCTGCCGCCGGGCACCTCGCGGGTGCAGCGGGTGCACGCACCGTTTGTGACGGAAAAGGAGATCGCCGGGGTGGTGTCGTTTTGGAAGGCGCAGGGCGAGGCGCAGTATGTGGAGGCCTTCCTGGAAGCGCCCAAGGATGCGAACGGGCGGGAGCTGGACGGGGACGGGAGCGATCCGATCAACGAGAACGATCCCCTGTTCGACGACGCGGTGCGGCTGGTGTTTGAGTTCGGCAAGGCCAGCACGTCGCTGTTGCAGCGCCGGATGCGCATCGGGTACGGCCGGGCGGCCGCGCTGATCGACATGATGGAGCGCGATGGGCTCGTGGGGCCGCCCGAAGGGTCAAAGCCGCGGGAGTTGTTAAAGGGGGCAAGCTGGTTGCAGGAGAGTGACGAGGCGATGCGCTAGCGGACAAGGCTGCCTTGGTCGCTGCACCGCTGCCCAAGCTTCGTATTGATGCAAGAACGGCTGCCCGAACTCGCTGAGGGCCGACCGGGCAGCGTTGGTGCCTCACTCGCTCATCCACAAGAACCCGCCACGAAGTGGCCGCCAGCCGCGCAGGCGGTTTGCAGCGCCAGCCCGCGCTAACCGCCGTGTTCGCGGCCGCGCAGGTGGAGCAGGTCGCGCTGGTAGATGAAGGAAACGAGCAGCAAAAGGACGCCAAGGCCGAGAAATGACAGGATGCGAAAGCCCTGGCTGAGCGAGCGGGTGTCGAAAGCGAAAACCTTGCCGGCAGCCAGGGTGAGCAGCCCAAGGGCCTCCCAGCGGAGAAACGCCCAGCGGATACGGAAGCCGAGCGCGAGCAGCACGACGCCGAGCAGGGCGGCCCAGGCGGAGTAGGAGAACTGCTCGGCTGCGCCGCCGGTGCCGGCGCAAAAGGTGTGGATCTCAAGGCTGCCGGCCAGCAGCAGCAGGGCGGATGCGAGCAGGGCGGAGCCGCCGGCGGCAGCGGTCCAGCCGGACGGCGGGGCCGGTCTCCCGGCTTGCTGCGTTTCCGTATGGTGCCGCGCGGCGATGCGGACGGCGAACACGGACAGCGAAATAAGCAGGATAAACAGCGCGAAGCGCCCGTTCCATAGAACATGGCGCGGGCTGCCGAGGCTGCTCAGGAAAGAGTCGGCAAGCAGCAAAAAGGTGGCTGCGCCGAGCAGCAGCGCGGTGGGCAGGGGCGAGCGCAGGGGCACGGGACAGCCCGGACGCAGGCTGAGAGACAAAAGGATGGCGGCTTCGACAGCCCACCCGGGGATGGTGGCGGCGCCGGGCAAAACCGTCCAGCAGCCGAGGGCGGCAAAGGCGGCGAACAAGGCCGCGTGAACGTTGAAAAGGATGGTGGGCACGCCGTGAAGCCGGGCGGCGGCGCGCATTGGTCCGAAGATGGTTGCGGCGGCGGCGAACCACAGGGCGAAGCCGAGCGGGAGCCAGTTTCGAAGCAAGTCTGGGGGCAGGTTCAGGGGCAACGCGGAAGGGCTGCCGGCAGCGGGCAGGAGGCGCCAAAGCTCGAAGTAGCTAAGGGCGGCGTTGCCCAGGACCAGCGCGGCGAGTTCCCGGGGATCGGCAACGGCCAGGATGGGTGAGTTTCGCCGGCCGATGGGCGTAGGGGCGGTGCGTTGGGCGAAGGCGTTGCCGCCGGTCTCGCTCGCATTTTTGTCCGCGATTTCGTCCGCGGTTTCTTCCCCGTTTTGATCCCCGGCAGCACGGCCGCCTGGGGTCAATGGCACAGCACCCCTGGCTCCGCTTCCAGCTTCGGACCCGGTGGAAGCCCCAGTGCGCATGGGCGCGGCGTGCAGGATCGCAAGAAAAAGGGGAGCCCCGGAAAACAGGGCGAAAAACAGCAGAGTCAAGGATTGCGCGGTGACGGCCTGGTGCATGGCCCGGAGCGACGAGGCGTGGAAGGCGAATGAAAGCAGGTAGCCGGCGGTGCCGAAGAAAGCCGCGCCCAGCAGGCGAGGCCAGCGGCGCAGGGCCGCCAGGGTAAGTAAACCGGCGTTGAGCAGCAGCAGGTAGCCGCCGAGCGCAAGCACGGAAGCCTGTTCGCCGCCCAGCAGCACCGGGGTAAGGAAGCCGCCAATCGCCACGTAAAGGGCCAAAACGTCCGAGCGTTGCGCCCAGCAAAGCGCGCCGTTGCCAGCGGTGACGAGCACCATGCCGGCAAAAGCAGCGGGGTAGCCGAGCAGGTGAAACACGGAGTAGGCGGCCCAAAGCGAAAGGTAAAGCATACCCGTGCCGACTGCTTGGAGCGAGTAGGCGAAAACGGGGTAGCCGCGACGGCGGAAACGGCCCGACCAGGCGAGCACAAGCAGGCCGGCGACGAGGCCCACCCCGATGCGCGCGGCGGGCCCCAGCCATTCGCGGTCAAAGGCGTACTTCAAACACCAGGCGACCCCGATGAGCAGGGCGACGATGCCGATGCGATTAAAAACCTGTGAGCCGATGCGGGACTCAAGCGAAGGCTGTTCCGGCGGGGTAAAGGAGAGAGCCGGCGCGGAAAAGGCTGGCAGCGACGGCAGTGACGGCTGCGCTGTGGCGCGGGGCTCAGGGGGGGCGGGTGGGATTTCCGGCAGCGCGGCGGGAAGCAGACTTTCAAGGCGCGCCACCCGGGACTCCAAGGCAGAAACCCTTCGCCGCAAGTGCGTGTTTTCTTCCGCGTCCATCTCCTGCATTCCTGCAGGGTAACGGTTTCCCGTCGCGCCGGGGCGAAAGTGCGTCGCGGTTGGACGCGCTTCGCCGTAAAGGCGCCACTCCATCCGGATATTTTGTTACATCGGTAATTATGGTTCGGCTTACGTCTGGGTTATCTTGCCGGTATGCGGGCTTCAAGATGGGACACCCACGCCAGGGTTCACGCGGAAAACTCCGGGGCAGACTCCCTGCCTGCCGGGGCCGGCGCGGCTGGGTCGAACGAGGACCCGGTGCTGGACCTGGCGACTTTTGGCGCGTTCCGGGATGTGCTGGATCCCCACACCCTGGCTGACATTTATCGCGAGTTCCTCCAAACCACCGCGACGCGGGTGGCTGCCTTGCCCGGCCTGCGCGACCGGGAAGAGCTGGCGAGGCTGGCTCACACGCTGAAAGGAACCGCGGGCATGCTGGGAGCCAACCGGGTGGCGGCCCGGGCGGCCCGGCTGGAGCAGGAACTGGAGCTGCCGGGGGAGCCTGATCTCCGGACGACGGCCGATGAACTGGGGGAAGCGTGCGCGGAGCTGCGGGTGGCCCTGGCCCGGCAGCAGGTGGCGCTATGAGCAGGCCCGAAAGGCTTGGGGAAGTCGCGCTGCCACCCCGCGAGCTCACGGGGGGCAACCCGATCCGGGTCCTGATTGCCGACGACCACCCAGTGGTGCGAATCGGAGTGCGCAATATGCTGGGAGCGCACTCACGCTTTGAGGTGGTAGGCGAAGCAGAGGACGGGCCGGAAGCGGTGACGCGCACGCTGGAATACGGGCCGGACATCGTGCTGCTGGATGTTCAGATGCCGAACGCGGCCGGTTTTGACGTGGTGCGGGAGATCGCCCTGCACGCGCCCAAGGCCCATATTGTGCTGCTGACCGGGTCGATCCCGATGGACAAGCTGCTGGAAGCGTTTGCGGCCGGGGCACGCGGCATTGTGCTGAAAAACGCGCTGACGGAGCAGATTGCCGCGGCGATGCTGGCGGTGATGGGGGGACGCTACTGGGCGGAAGGAAAAGAGGTCGAAACGCTTGCGGAGGTACAAGCCGGGCTGCGCGCGCAAAATAAACCGGAACCGGCAGAACGCTTCAACCTGACGCGACGGGAACTGGAGGTAGTCGGGCTGATTGTGAAGGGCTATTCGAACCGTGATATCGCAAAGGAGTTCAACTTGAGCGAGGAGACGGTAAAGCGGCACCTGTCGAACACATTTGAAAAGATGGGGATTTCGACCCGCCTCGAGCTGGCCATCATGGCCATCGAAAAGAGGCTGGTTTCTCCATCGTCCGAGGCACCTTAGCTCGTGGCGGAGGCATACAGCTGTCCAGCCGGGCCGCCCGCCCGGTAGCGGCGGCCTGGCCCTTCCCTGTACTTCCAAAGCAACCCGGCCTTGCCATCCGCTCCGGGATACCGGACCTCTCCGCTCCCACTGATGGCATCTCCCCATTGGCGAAATCAACACAAGCCGGCAAACGGCGTTACGCGTTTTTGCGTGGAAATGGATGAAGTATGCGTAGGCTTTTACAGTACGGCCCTGCCCTGATCCTGGTGGCGGCTACCGCCCATGGGCAGGTGATGAACCCCTCGGCAACCGATCGCTTTCCGCAAGGGCAAGGTCCTTCAACGGTGCGCAATGGCGTCCCGGTTTACAAGATCCAGGTGGTGGGGCGCGATATCCCGGCGATCAACTATTTCCATCGCTCGGGCTCAACCAAGATCGGCTTTGAAGGCACGGCGCTGCTGCCGGGGGCCAAGGGCACGGCCACGGTTGAAAGCAACAAGGGGCAGGTTTCAATCAATGCGCACCTGGAAGGTTTGAAACCGGCCAACGGATTCGGGGTGGAATACCTGACCTATGTGCTGTGGGCGATCTCGCCCGATGGAGCGCCGCAGGCATTGGGCGAGGTGCTGCCAAGCGGGAGCGACGGCAAGGTGGACCTGAAGGTGACGACCAACCTCCAGGCATTTGCCCTGATCGTGACGGCGGAGCCGTACTTTTACGTGAGCATGCCGAGCGACGTGGTGGTGATGCAAAACGTGGTGTTGAAAGACAAGACTGCGGGCATTATCGACGTGGTGAATGCCCATGCGACGCTGCTGCCGCGCGGGACCTACGCGACGACCGAAGGTGCCAACACGGTGGCCAACCCGATTACACGCAATGACCAGTCGCCGCTGGAGCTGTACGAAGCGATCAACGCGGTGCAGATTGCCAAGGCCGCCGGGGCGGACAAGCTGGCGGCAGACACGTTTGCGAATGCACTGCAGAGTTTGCAGAACGCCGAAGCGATGAACAACCGCAAAAGCGAACGGAAGCAGGAGATCACCTTTGCGCGGGCCGCGGTGCAGTCGGCCGAAGACTCGCGGGTGATTGCGATTCGCAGGCGCAGGGAGATGGACGCGGCGGCGCAGCAGCAGGCGAGCGAGCAGGCGCAACAAGCCGCGCAGCAGTCGGCGCTGGAAGCGCAACAAGCTCATTTGCAGGCGGAGCGGGCCTCGGCTGAACGCGCCCAG
>CAXTYP010000156.1:0-6260 GCA_964248435.1 uncultured Acidobacteriaceae bacterium
GCACGCACGTCTGTGTTTTCGCCCGGGGGCAGCAGCTGCAGCGACTCAAAGCGCCGCTCCTGTTCCACATCGCTTTGCAGCACTACATCGCCGTTGATGACGGCAACAACACTGTCAAGCACGGTGGAGGTGCCCTGGGGTGCGGGGGCACCGGACTGCGCCGCCTTGGCTTGCTGGGCTTCTGCGGCGGCCCGGGCTTTCTGCTCGGGGGCGACGTGAACCTGCGCGTCCTTGCTCACAGGCGCGGGGTTTTGCGCGGCGGCAGGCAGTGCCAGGCCGGCAAGCGTTGCCGCGGTGGCACACAGGGCGAAGATGAAAGGAAAGTGACGCATCAGAAGGCCTGCCCAATGGAAAAGAAGAAGTTGAAGCGGCCGGCCTGACCGACCTTGGCCGGCGCGTTCTGGTTGCTGATGTCGTAGTCCTGGATCTCCGGAAAGAGTGGCGGATTGAGGTTGTAGCTGCTGTCCACGCGGATCGGCCCAATCGGCGTTGCATAGCGTGCACCGATGCCGATGTCATGCGAGAAATAGTTATCCGAGCAGCGCCCCGTCAGCCCGATGCTGTTCGGCTCTGTCGCGGGAGCGGATTGGTCGGCGAGGTTTAGGTCGCGGCAACCGGCACGGTCCGGCTGCCGAAACCGGAGAAAGCTGGGCCAAATATCGCGGCCCCGGACAAAAACATTACCCATGTCATGGAAGAGCACGAGGCTCACACTGTTGCCGACCACCGGCAGGGTGGGCGGCGGCAAACGGACTTCGAAGTTGTTGACCAGGGCCGCGGCTCCCCCGATCGGGAAGCCCGTAACCGAATCGCGGGGACCCGCCGCGTTGATTGAAAAGCCGCGAAGAGATTGTGCGCCACCCGCGTAGATGCGCTCCGGCAGGGGAATCAGCTCTGTGATGCCATTGCCGAACGATCGCTCATATGCGATGCGTGTTTGCCGCGCGAAGACATACTTGTGCACGTTGCCAAATGGGTAGTAACTGGCGTTGGTCGCATCAAGCCGGTTGAAGTTGGACTCTGAGCCGAACTTGCCGTCCGAGAAAAACTCCTGAACCGTGTTGTAAGTACCGCCAGAAGCGTCGAGCGGGGATGGGCGCCGGGTGTCGCGAATGTAAGTGACGCCGGGACCACCCACGGTGACGGGCTGGGAAAGCAGGGGGATCTGGTCCTGCGCGACCTGGACTGTATTGGGGTCGACCTTGATGCGCCGGAACTGGTACTGATAGATCCAGGTGGTCGCCTTGGTGGCACGCTCCGTCAGCCGCACGTTGGCCAGCAGGCGCGAAGCCGCGTAAGTCGTCACATCCTGCACATTGGTGTAACCACCACTAACAGACAGGGAGAAAGTTCGCTTCCCCAACGGATGCGGATCGGTAAAGGTCAACAGGGCTACTTTTTCGAGGGTGCCGTAGGTGGTTCTTAACGTCAGGGTGTTGTCGGTGCCTCGCAGATTGATGCGCGAAACATTCAGCGATACAAGGCCACCGGCGCCAAAACTACCCTTGGGATTGCAGTACCCGGTGGCGTTGAGCCCCTGCTGGATGCGAGTCGCCACGTTGCACGAACCCGGATTGCCGGTTTGTGCCTGAAAACCCACCCCATAGGTCACATCCCAACGCTTGGCCTCGGTGAACTGGAACAGCACGTCTTTCCGCAGCTCTTCGCCGTTTGGATTTTGCACGGCGGTGTTGACGCCGTTAAACAGGGTCAGGTCGTAGAGCTGACGCTGCGAACTGATCAGCGCGGTCTGGTTCAACACGTCGCCTGGATGCACGAGGATATGTGGGTCGACCGTTGTGGCGCGGGTGTGGTGAAGACCGGTGATGAGAACACGGTCGACGTGGATCTGTTCCCCTTCGGTGATTTCAAGCGTGACATCCGTCAGGTTGGGATCGTGCGGGTCGGGGGCCTGCTTCAGGTTGGCCTGGGCCTGGTCATAGCCGTGGCTCAGGTAGTAAGTCAGAACCGCATCGCGGTCGCCGGTCAGGTTGTTTGAGTTATAAGGCTGGCCCACCTGTGTGTTCAGCAAAGGCACGAGGTCGGCGTTGGGCACCTTGATGTTGCCGACTAACTTGTAAGTGCCGATCCGCTGCTGCACCCCTTCGGTGATCTGGTAAGTCACCGAGATATGGGCCACCTTGGAAGGTTGGCCGTGCTTGTCAAGGTCCGAACTCTTGACCACCGGCTTGACTTCAACCTTTTCAAAGCCGCTTCCTTCGTAGATGGCCTTGATGGTGGAAACATCGCTGGCCAGCAGGGCCGCGCTGTATAGCCCGCGTGGCACAAAGATGCTGTTGGGCTTGACATTGAGCCGGGGAGTGATAAGGCTGGTTGCAAAGTACTTGTTTCCGGTGATCGAGACCGAGTCCACGTCGTGCACCTTGCCCAGGTCCACGTGATAGGTGATCACCGTTTCGCCGTTGGGCGCCTGCGTGGTGGTGTGCGACACCTGTATGGCGAAGTAGCCTTTGCGCTGGTATAAGTCGCGAATGCGGCGGTCGCCCTCGTTAAGAAGATCTTCGTCCACCGTTCCTTCTTCGTAGACCGGGACAAGGTTACGGATACCGCCCTTGCTTATCTTGACCCCGACAACGACGATATCGACCTTGTGCCCTTGATTCACATTGAATGCATAGTTCAGGTGGTTCACCGGCTGCTCGTACTGCTTGTTGTCGAGCTTGACCTTGGCTTCCAGCTGCTGCTGCTTCTGGTAGTGGGCGCGCAGCTTGTCAAGCGCCGTGTTGACCGTGTCACGGGTGACGCGGGTGCCGGGCTTCAACTTTGCGGTTTTCCGTAGTTTGTCCGGGGTCAGGTCGCTTTGCCCGGTCAGCGTTACGTTGCCCACGCGCGCGCGCGGCCCCAAAGTCACCGTGTAGCTCACGTTGAGCTGCTGGTTCACGGCATCGACCGAATGGCCGACGATGACCTGCGCCTGGTAGTAGCCGTCGTTCTGGAGCAGGTTCTGGATCAACCGTGTGCCGCGTTCCAGCTTGCTCTCGGTGTAGGGGGTGCCGGGGCTCAGCTTGGTCGCATCCCCGAGCAGGCTGGTCAGGTTTTCACTGCTGAGACCATTGACGTTGACGCGCCCGATAAACAGCTGGGGCGTGCCGTCGAACAGGATGGTCACGTCGTCGCCCGTGCGGACCCCGGCGACGTCGATGGTGCTGTACAAGCCCGTCGCATACAGCCGGCGAAGGCTGCTGCGCAGGTCCGCCGGGTCGAGCGGCTTGCCGGGCTGCAGGGCGAGCTCGGCCTGCAACGGCTGGAGCCGCTCGGCCGACACCCCGCGGAACTCAATCGCCGTCACCTTCAGTCCGCGCCAGGCGCCCAGGTTTTCGGTCCCGGCGTCGGGAGTACCGGGCGGGGGCGCAGCGTTGATGGGGTGGCTCTCGTCGTAGGCCGGCAGCTTGGCCGCGTCAGGCAGCTGCTGGCCGGTGGCGGAAGGGTTGCCGGGCTGCGTCTGCTGGGACGAGTTCTGCACGGAAGGCGTGACGGCGCCCTGGCCGAATGCGGCCGGCACGAGATGGGCAGGCACGAGACCGGCGGCCACGGTGGCAAGCCAAACGGCAGGCTGCCGAAAAAAGCGGCGGGGGCTGGGCAGAAAGAGCGGTGACCCGCTTCTGTTTCTTGGCATGGAGTGTCCGGTCAAGGGGTTCAGTTCGCGTCCTTCAAGATACACGGGGCCGCTTGCAAGCCGTCTCTGTACGTTACCTGAAGCAACAGAGGGAGAACAGTCCTGCGGCGACCCAACGGGGTTCTTGCTCCAGGAACGCCTGAGAAGCGGACTCGGATGCTCCTATACTGCGGGAGGGGATGGGAACGGTGGACGAGACGGGGCCGGAGACGGGGCCGGCGGAAGCGGAACGCTATTCCCGCCAGGTGTTATTCCGCCCGGTTGGCGCGGCTGGCCAGCAGCGGCTCGGGCGGGCGCGGGTGGCGATCGTGGGCGTCGGGGCCACGGGAGCGGCGGTAGCAGGGCTGTTGGCCCGGGCCGGGGTGGGACACCTCGTCTTGATCGACCGCGACTACGTGGAGGAAAGCAACCTGCAGCGGCAGGTGTTGTTTGACGAGGACGATGCCGCGGCCGGGCTGCCGAAGGCGGAAGCGGCCCGGCGGCAGATCGGCCGGTTCAACAGCAGGATCGATGTGACGGCGCATGTGGCCGACCTGGTCCCCGCGAATATCCACACGCTGCTGGCTGGTTGCGACCTCCTGCTGGACGCGACCGACAACTTCGAAACGCGCTATCTGCTGAACGACTACGCCGTGGAGCAAGGGAAGCCCTGGATCTACGCCGGGGCCGTAGGAGCTTACGCAGTATCGATGAACATCGTGCCGGGGGATACGGCGTGCCTGGCCTGCCTGTTTCCGGCCCCGCCGACAGGGCTGGTGGAAACGTGCGATACCGCGGGCATCCTCGGCATGGCGGTCCACCTGGCAGCCTCGATCGAAGCCGCGGAAGCGCTGAAGTACCTGGTGGGCGATCGGGCGGCGATGCGCCGGACGTTGATCTCGCACGATTTATGGACCAATGAGCGCTCGGAGCTGCGGGCTGCCGGCGCGCCCCGCCCGGGGTGTACGGTTTGCGGGCCCCAGCTCGACTTTCGCTATCTTCGCGGCGAAGGCCGGCCGCACGTCACGCTGTGCGGGCGCAATTCCGTGCAGATCCACGAGCATGCGCGGCCGGTGGACTTCGCGGAGCTGGCGGCGCGGCTGGAGCCGCACGGCGCGGTTCGCTGGAACGGGCTGCTGCTGCGCTTTACGCGGCCACCCCACACACTGACCGTGTTTCCGGATGGCAGAACGCTGGTGCAGGGCACCACCGATGTAGGGCAGGCGCGGTCATTGTATGCACGGTTTATCGGCTCCTGAGCTCACGGGGGCAACCCGAACCGAGGGCCCCGCCTCTTACGGGTGTTCCGACGGGATAGGGCTCCAGTCCGCGCCGGACCGTTTCCCCCGCAAGTTGAACCCCTGGCTCCAAACGAACCACCAACGGCGAAATTAAAGGATCGGAGTGCCGTGAGCACAGCAGGACCCACGCAGCAGGCAAAGAACCCGGTACAGCATATGCGTCGCAATCCCCCGATTGCGGGCGAAGCCGAAGCGATTGCAGCCGCCCAGGGCGGCGACGGACGCGCTTTTGAAACCCTTTACAGCCTCCACAAGCGGCGGGTGTATTCCCTGTGCCTGCGCATGCTGGGCAATGTGGCGGAGGCGGAAGACTTAACGCAGGAAGCATTTCTGCAGCTTTATCGCAAAATCGGGACCTTTCGCGGCGACTCTGCGCTTTTCACCTCGCTGCACCGTTTGGCCGTCAACGTGGTGCTGATGCATCTAAGAAAAAAAGGACTCCCACAGGTTTCGCTGGAAGAAACCCTGGAACCCTCAAACGACGACGGGCCGCGCAAGGATATTGGGGCGCGCGACCTGCAGCTCTCCGGCTCGATTGACCGGGTAACGCTGGAGCGGGCAGTGGAAAACCTGCCGCCCGGCTACCGCCTGGTGTTTGTTCTCCACGATGTAGAAGGCTATGAACATAACGAAATAGCAGGCATGCTGGACTGTTCCATTGGAAATAGCAAATCGCAACTACACAAGGCGCGCATGAAGTTACGCGACCTCCTGAAGTCTGGCCTGCGAAAGGAAACACAGGAATGAGAGAAAACAGCGCCCCGGGGATTGGGAAAGACTGTGCCGCGTTTCAGGAGCGCCTGCCGCAGTTGTTTGCGGGGGAAAGTGATTTTCGGTCGGAACCGCACCTGCAAACGTGTGAAAACTGCGCGGAACTGGTGCGCGACCTGGAGTACATCGCCCAGCAGGCCAAGCTGCTGATGCCGATCCATGATCCGTCGCCCGCCGTGTGGGAAAACATTCGCGCGGCGCTGGACCCGGCGGCCGACGTCAAGGCTGAGTAGCCGGTTCGAGTCGGAATGGAGCAAAGGAGCACAGCTTACTGCCGTGTGATTCTGTCAGGCTTTATGGGCGCGGGTAAAACCACGGTGGGACGCCTGGTGGCTGCACGGATCGGGTGGGCGTTTGTGGATGCCGACCAGGCGCTTGTGGAACGTGCCGGGATGACCATCGCAGAATTGTTCGCCTCCGGGGGTGAGATTCAGTTTCGCGGGCTGGAAGCCGAAATCGTGGGGGACCTGCTCCATGCCGACCGGGCGGTGATCGCGCTGGGCGGTGGGGCGCTGGAGTTGCAGGCGACGCGGGGCCGGCTGCTGGCGGACCCGGGCAGCCTGGTGGTTTAC
>CAXTYP010000157.1:0-6231 GCA_964248435.1 uncultured Acidobacteriaceae bacterium
AGATTCGGACTCGGTTTAAAACAGAGAACTGCGACGTGAGGCAACCTGGCCGGCGCGCGGAAAAGGGCGTCGCGTTGCGGTGGGGCGAGGGACGGAATCTTAAGCGGGGTGCACGGTGGGTTTCGCCCTTTCTGTTGCTGCTGGCGCCAAGCAAAGGCAGCGCGCAAACGACGCCGGTCGTGCTGGAGCCGCACGCGATCAAGACGGCCACGGACTTTACCCCGAACTGGTCGCCACCGCTTGCAGAGGATGGTGGCGAAAAGCACGGCTATCACTGGCGTGGATTGATCTGGCAGACGATCGAGTTCGACGCGGCCGAGCACAGCTTTCGCGCGAACCAGGACTACCTGCTGCGCGACCTGATCATCCATAAACCGTTCTGGCACGACTACATCGCGTCGATGCACCAGTGGAACATGGGCCGGTTCAGCGACGGCGACGACTTCCTGGTGGATGACGTGGGCCACCCGATGCAGGGGGCGGTGTCGGCCTTTCTCGAGATCCAGAACAGCCCAACGGATTCGCGGATTCAGTGGGGCGAGCCGGGGTATACGCGCTCGCGGTTCAAGGGATTTTTGTGGGCCACGGTGTTCAGCACGCAGCAGAAAGTGAGCCCGGCGGGCGAGGCCGGCGTAGGCAACGACGGCGGCTTCACCTATGGCAACCAGTGCCACTACATGTGCACGAGCGCGAACTTCGGCCCCGGTACGTCCGATACGAAGTACACCAACAACACGGGTTGGACGGACCTTGTGATCACGCCGACGGTGGGCACCCTTTGGGTAGTGGCCGAGGATGTGCTCGACAAGGAGGTGAGCGACCGGTTGCGGGAGCGGTACCCGGACAAGTTTTGGCCGAAGATCGTGCGTGGCGGGCTGAATCCGTCGCGCTCGTTTGCGAACCTGCTGCGTTGGCGAAATCCGTGGTATCGCGATTTTGAGCACGCGGACCCCCAGCCCGAGCGGGTGCGTTTCTTCAGCGACGACGACGAGGACGCTTCGCACAGGGTGCCGGCGCTCCAGGTCGCACCCTACCTGAGCCGGTTTTCGATCGCGACCAACACGGCCGGCTGCTTCAACTGCCGGCAAACGGTCACGGGCAGCGGTGTGCAGGCAGCAACACACATTCGGGGCTGGCTGTCGTTTGACAGCACGGTGAGCTACCACGCGGGCGCGAGCCCGTTGCCGAGCGACCGGGCCGGCGGGAGTATGTTGTTTGCTGCGTTCGGCCTGAGCGCGACCAAGGAGTGGCGCTACTACGCCGCGCATGTGGCGGTGCGGCCGGGGCTGCTGCATTTCGATCGCGCGTACCTTGCGAGCCCTCGGCCGGTGGTGATCACCACGGTTCCGCCGGGGATCGGCACAGAAGGCGCAGACCCTGCCAGCCACGAAGGGCCGGGCGTGGTGGACGCGAACGGCACGCCGGAAGAGCCGACCCTCGGCGGTATCACGCACTTCGTGTGGAACGTGGGAGTGAGCGGCGAATACAAACTTACGAATCACCTGCGGATCCGTGCCGGCCTGGATGATAATATCGTGCGCTACCGGACGGACAAGGTCAACGCTCCGGGGATCGGAGCGCCACCTTATCTGAGTTGGCTTTCCAAGCAGAACTTTATCAACCGCGGCAACTACTCGCTGGAGATCGGGCCGGTGTTTTCGTTCTGAAAGAGTGCTGGCGCGGCGTAGCGGTAAGTTGGAACTCTCAAGGGAGGAACGGGAGCCGGCGCGTTCAGCGCCAGCTCCGGCTGGCTAAACCAGTGTTTCCTCCCGGTTCTCAACCGTGAACTGCAGGCGGTTGCGCAGCGGGTCGGCCTCGACCCGCACGTGGTCGCCGTGCAGCACTTCGCCATCAAGAATCTTGATCGCCAGCGGGTCCTGCACGAGCTTCTGGATCGCTCGCTTGAGCGGCCTCGCCCCGTAAGCGCGGTCGTAGCCGGTGAGGATGAGCTGGTTGCGCGCCCCTTCCGTCAGGTCGAGCGTGATCTTGCGATCGGCCAGCAGGCGCTTCATGTCATCGAGTCGCAGATCGACGATATGCGTCAACTGCTCTTCACCGAGCGGGCGGAACAGCACAATATCGTCCACGCGGTTCAGGAACTCGGGGCGGAAGTGCCCTTTGAGCACATCCATCACCTGCTCCCGCGCCAGCTCCCAGCTGTTTTCGTTTTCAAGCGCTTCACCCTGGAGCACCTGCGCGCCCAGATTGGACGTCATAATCAACACCGTGTTCTTGAAGTCCACCGTGCGGCCTTTCGAGTCGGTCAGGCGGCCGTCGTCGAGTACCTGCAGCAGCACGTTGAACACATCCGGGTGCGCCTTTTCAATCTCGTCGAACAGGATCACGGCATACGGACGACGGCGCACAGCCTCGGTCAACTGGCCGCCCTCGTCGAAGCCGACATAGCCCGGCGGCGCGCCGATGAGACGCGCGACCGCATGCTTCTCCATGTACTCCGACATATCGATGCGCACCATCGAGCTTTCGTCGTCGAACAGGAACTCGGCGAGCGCGCGGGCTGTTTCGGTTTTGCCGACGCCCGTGGGCCCGAGAAACAGAAACGAGCCGATAGGCCGCTTGGGGTCGCTAAGGCCCGCGCGCGAGCGGCGAATGGCATTGGCGACCGCGTTAAGCGCGTCGTCCTGGCCGATGACGCGATCGCGCAGGCGCGCTTCCATCGCAACCAGCTTTTTCACTTCGCCCTCGAGCATCTTTGCGATCGGGATGCCGGTCCACTTGGAGACGATCGCGGCGATGTCTTCCTCGTCGACCTCCTCCTTCAGCATGCGGGCTCCATGCTCCATGGCGTCCTGTAGGTCGTTCAGCTCGCGCAGCTCGGCTTCAAGCTTGGGCAGCTCGCCGTACTGAATCTGCGCGGCGCGCTCCAGGTGTCCGGCACGGGTCTGCTCGCCGGCTTCAAAGCGCAGCGACTCTACACGCTGCTTTACCTCGCTGAGGCGCGTGATGGCATCGCGCTCTTTTTGCCAGCGGGCGCGCAGTCCGGTGGACCGCTCCTTAAGGCCGGCCAGCTCTGCTTCGACAGCCTGCAAACGCTCTCGCGAGTTCGCGTCGTTTTCGCGGCGCAGGGCGGCCTTTTCTATTTCGAGCGAAGTCATCGAGCGCTCGAGCGCATCGATCTCCTCCGGCACCGAGCCGATCTGGATGGCAAGCGAGGCCGCGGCTTCGTCGACCAGGTCGATCGCCTTGTCGGGCAAAAAGCGGTCGGAGATGTAGCGGTGCGAGAGCGTCGCGGCGGCTACGATGGCCGAATCCTTGATGCGGACCTTGTGGTGCGACTCGTAGCGCTCCTTGAGTCCGCGCAGGATGGCGACGGTGTCTTCGACGTTGGGCTCGCCGACGTAGACCATCTGGAAACGACGTTCGAGCGCGGCGTCCTTCTCAATGTATTTGCGGTACTCGTTAAGCGTCGTGGCACCGATCGCGCGCAGCTCTCCTCGCGCCAGCGCCGGCTTGAGCATGTTGGCCGCGTCGATGGCACCCTCGGCCGCGCCGGCCCCGACCAGCGTATGCAGCTCGTCGATGAACAGGATGATCTGCCCGTGCGAATCCTCGATTTCTTTGAGGATGGCCTTGAGCCGGTCTTCAAACTCGCCGCGGTACTTGGCCCCGGCCAACATGGACCCGAGGTCGAGCGAAACGACCTTTTTGTCGCGCAGGATCTCGGGGACGTCGCCCGAAACCACGCGACGCGCGAGGCCTTCGACGATGGCGGTTTTGCCCACGCCGGGCTCGCCAATGAGCACCGGGTTGTTTTTAGTCCTGCGCGAAAGCACCTGGATCACGCGGCGGATCTCTTCGTCACGGCCGATCACGGGGTCGAGCTTGCCGCGACGCGCGAGCTCTGTCAGGTCCTTTGCGTACTTTTCGAGAGACTGGTACTTGGCCTCGGGGTTTTGGTCGGTGACGCGCTGCGAGCCGCGCACCGCGGTCAGGGCTTTCAAAATTGCATCATGCGTCGCGCCGAAGCTCGCGAGCAGCAGGCCCGCGCCGTCGTTTTTCGCCTCGGCAAGGGCAAGCAGCAGGTGTTCGGTGGACACGTAGTCGTCGTGGAAGTTTTCGGCTTCCTTGCTGGCCTGGTCGAGCACACGACTGAGAGCCTGGCTCATGCCGGGCTGCGAACCGCCCTGCACCTTCGGCAGCTTGACGAGCGCTTCCTTTGCCCTGGTGCCGAGCTGCGCTGTCGGCACACCGATCTTTTCGAGCACGGGAAGGATCACGCCCTCGCGGTCGGCGAGCAGGGCGGAGAGCAGGTGCAGCGGCAGCAGCTCGGGGTTGCCATTGTCGGCGGCCACTCCGTTGGCGGCCTGCACGGCTTCCTGTGATTTAACGGTGAACTTATCCCAGCGAATGGCCATGATGTAGATAGCTTTCTGATCGATCTCTGCCGTGGGACGCAAGGGCCGACGGCACATCCTTATAGACGCTCTGTGATGATAAAAAGGTGCAGAAAATGTGAGTCAGTTGCTATCAGGTCTGCGTGGCGTGCCCCATTCCGGTGGACGAGAGACGATCTTGCCTTTTCTTCCGAATGAGACGTGTTCCGAGAACTGAGCGGATGCCAAACGGCCTGGGCTGATCTGCCGGGTAAAACTGCCGAAGCTGGCGAGTTTGCCAGGGGCTTTCCCATCCAGAATGACTACGCCGATCGGCTTCTTGAGTTCGTCGCGAACAATCCGGACGGGTTCGACCAGGTCGGTATCCTGCGAGAAAACCAGGGCTTCATCGAACAATCCTCGCCAGGCGTCATGAAGAAGGTAGGTCGCAAGGTTTACATCGGAACCCTTTTCCTCGCTGTTCCAGATTTTGACGTGCGTTGGGCCATGGGGCGGAGGATCGACGAGAGGTCGCCACTTCGGTGTGGTGAGAAAGTTGCCCTGGTGAACCACAACACAGGGAAGAGACTGGAGAGCGAGTAGATACTGCTGCTGGCGGATGGGCTGTTGCGGATCGTGCTTGCCACTGACAGGTGCCGTGAAGTAACGGATGCAGATGACGTCGTGCTGGGGGTCGAGTAGGCTTTTTGCCAAAACCTCAAGGTTCAACCACTTGAAGTTTGTGCGTCTCAGTGCGCGATAGTAAAGATTGAACCCATCGACGTAAACGTAAGTACGCACTTGACTAGTCATAGGGTACACACGCAAAAGCCGCCGGGCTTGCGCCCAGGCGGCTCTTGAACTGACATAGCCTTGCGGCATTGCCAGCGGGTATGGACCTATTATTGACTTAGAGAACCCAAAGTGCAATAGGTTTGTAGTCTCGGTGGTTCCCATTGACATACGGCTGCGGTAGCCGTTGCACTCGTAGATTACCGCTCCACCTCCAGCACCAGGCACTTCAGGTACTCGGTTTCCGGGATGGTGAGGATGACGGGGTGGTCGGGGGCGGCGCCGGTGCGCTCCAACAGGCGCACCCGGCGGCCCGCGTCGCCCGCGGCTGCGGCGACCACGGCCTGGAACTCGTCGAGCGGTACGTGGTGGGAGCAGGAGCAAGTCACCAGCGTCCCGCCGGGTCGCAGCATTTTGAGCGCGCGCAGGTTGAGCTCCTTGTAGCCGCGCATGGCGCTTTCGGCGGCGCGCTTGGTTTTGGCAAACGCCGGCGGGTCGAGCACGATCGTGTCGTACTCCGCGCCAGACTCGGACCAGTCGCGCAGCACGGCGAAGGCATCGCCGCGCACCCAGTCCACCTCGATGCCGCCAAGCGCGTCGCGATTCCGGGCCAGGTTCGCTTCGGCTACGGACAGCGCGGCTTCAGAGGTATCGAGCCCGGTCACCGAGCGGCAGGTGGTGGCGAGATGGAGCGCGAAGCCGCCCTGATAGGTGCAAACATCGAGCGCGTCGCCATGACCGTACTGCGCGGCCAGCCGGTAGTTGACGCGCTGATCGAGGAACGCGCCGGTTTTTTGCCCGGCGTTGCCGTCGTAGCCGAAGCGTAGGCCGTTCAGGCGGAACTCGGTCGCGGTCGGGGCGTCGTCAAGGGAGCCAGTCGCGCTCCAAAGGGGGCCGAGCGCCGGGGCCGACAGCGATTCGAGCTCGCGGATGCGCGGGTCCGGGCGCTCGAGGACGGTTTCGAGACCGCCAATGCCGCTGGAAAGCTCCTCGACGACGGCGGAGCGGATCTCCGGAGTGTCGAGCCCGGCCGCGAGCAGCTGAAAGATTGCGATGCCGGCGTACTTATCGACAATGAGGCCGGGCAGCTCGTCGGCTTCCGAAA
>CAXTYP010000158.1:0-6191 GCA_964248435.1 uncultured Acidobacteriaceae bacterium
CCGGGGCCGCGGTGGCCGGCACCGCGCTCTACGCCGGGGAGCTCGGACGGCACCAGCTCGAGATTGAACGCCGAACCATCGCCGTCCGGCGCCTGCCCGAGGCCTTTCATGGCTTCCGCATCGTGCAAATCTCTGACATTCACCTCGCCGAGTACACCGAGCCATGGTTTGTGGAGCAGGTCGTCCGTGAGGTCAACCGCCTCAAGCCCGATGTCGTCATGCTCACCGGCGACTTCATCTGCATGGGTCCGATTCAGAAGCGCAGCGCCGAAAAGTACGCCCCACTGTGCGCCGAGCTTGTAGGCAAGATCGAGTGCCCGCACCGCTATGGCGTGCTCGGCAACCATGACTGGATGGTTAACGGCGACCTGGTGGTCGCGTCCATGACCTCGGTCGGCATCCACATGCTCCACAATGCCAGCCTGCCACTGGAGCGTGACGGCGCTCGCTTGTGGATCGCCGGCATCATGGACGCGCTCAGTTGGGAGTCGGACGTGGAAGCCGCCGTGCCCAGGACCGCCCGTGCGGACCGTGAGCCCGTGATCCTGCTCGCCCATGAGCCCGACATCCTGCCCGCCGTCGCCCGCCTCGATGCGTTTGATCTCATGCTTTCCGGCCACACCCACGGCGGCCAGGTGCGCCTGCCGTTTTTGCCCCCGCTCATGCTGCCCCCGCTAGGCCAACGATTTGTGGAGGGCCACTTCCAGATGGGCCGAACCCAGCTTTATGTCAACCGGGGCATTGGGGCAGTCGGGCTGCCGTTCCGCTTCCGCTGCCCGTCGGAGATCACGGAACTGACCCTGATGCCCGCTTGAGCAATCGCTATACTGGTGTGTAAAGCAATCCCACCCGCGCCCAACTGCTTCCAGACGCTCGCGCGGGACCCAGAAAGCACGCCGACCTCATGATTCGCTTCCTTCAAAAAGACAGCCGCTTTATCAAAGCGATCTTTATCGTTATCATTTCCGTCGCCTGCATCACCATGGTGATCACGCTGGTGCCCGGCATCTTCCAGTCCGCCACGAGCGACAGCAATACCTATGCCACGGTGCGCGGCGGCAACTTTTTCTCGCGAATCTTTGGCGCCACCACGCCAATCAGCACGCAGGACGTGCAGCAGGCCGCCCAACGCATGATCCAGCGCCAGGGCTGGCCGCAGGCCGCACTGCCGTTCGTGATGCAGCGTGCCGGCCAGAACCTGATCCAGCAAGCCGTCATGATCAACGAGGCCCACCGCCTGGGTCTCCAGGTCGATGACGAAGCCGTGCGCAAGTTTCTCCACTCCGGCCCCATCGGCGCGGCCTTGTTCCCCAATGGCCAGTACATCGGCGACGCGCGCTACGCCGAGCTGATCCAGGAAAATTTCGGCCTTTCCACCGAGCGTTTTGAAGCCGAGATCAAAAAGGAGATGGAAGAAGCCCGCCTGCGCGACCTGGTCACCGGCGGCGTCGCCGTTTCCGATGCCGAGGTCCGCGCCAACTACATCCAGGGCGCGACCAAGATCAAGTTCACCTACGCGGTGCTGAACGCGGACTCGATCGGCAAAACCATCAACCCGACGGATGGGGAGCTCCAAAAGTTCTTCAAGGACCACAGCGCCCTATACGCCAACGCCGTTCCGGAAACGCGCAAGCTGCAATACTTCGTCCTGACCACCGACAGCCTGCCCGGCGGCACACCCCAGGTGACCGAGGCTGAGCAGCAGGCGTACTACAACGCCCATGCCGCCGACTACAAAGTCGACGACCAGGTCAAGGTCCGTCACATCCTCATCAAGTCCACCGGCCCTGCCGACGACGCCGCCGCGAAGGCGAAGGCCCAGGGCATCCTCGACCAGCTACGCAAAAATAACGGTGCCGACTTCGCCGACCTGGCCCGCAAAAACTCCGACGACCCCGGCTCCAAGGTTGCCGGCGGCGAGCTCGGCTTCATCAAGAAGGGTGTCACCGTGCCTGCCTTTGAGCAGGTCGCCTTTGCCCAGCAGCCGGGTCAGATCTCCGACTTGGTCAAGACCCAGTTCGGCTACCACATCATCCAGACCGAAGAAAAACAAACCGCGCACACCCGGCCCTTCGCCGAGGTGCAAGGGCAGATCCTGGCCGCGCTGACGCAGCAAAAAGAACAGGCCGCGCAGCAAAACTTCGCCAACCAGCTCGCGTCTGAAGCGAAAAAGAACGGCCTGCAAGCGACCGCCGCCGCGCACCACCTCACGCTGCAAACCACCGACTACGTTTCGCAGGATGCGGCCATCCCCGGCGTCGCGGACGCGTCCAAGCTGCTGCCTGCGGCCTTTGCCGCCGCGAAGGGAGCCGCCCCGCAAACCGCTGCCACCGGCGACGGCTTTGCCGTTTTCCAGGTCGCCGACATCCGCGCCGCGCACGCGCCCGAGTTTGCGAGCTATCGCGATCACATCCTGTCGGACTACCGCGCGCAGCAAACCCCCATCCTGCTGCAACAACAGACCACGCAGCTGGCTGACAAGGCCCATGCCGAGCACGACCTGGCAAAAGCCGCCGCCGAGATGGGTGCGACCGTGAAGACCAGCGACCTGGTTGGGCATGACGGCCAGGTGCCGGACATCGGCGCGCTCGCAACCGCCGCGCCGCAGCTTTTCACCCTCAACCCCGGCGAGATCAGCGGTCCCATCCGTGGTGCCACGACCGGCATCGTCGCGCAGCTCAACGACAAGCAGGAGCCCCCCGCGCAGGACGTCCTGCAGCATCTGCCCCAGGCCAAGGAATCCTTGCTGGACCAGAGCAGGGAAGAGGCTTTCGCCGTGTTTGTCAGCAACCTCACCGAGCAATACCAGAAGAGCGGTCGCGTTGCGGTCAGCAAGCAGGCCCAGGCGATGCCCCAGCTGCCAGGCCAGGCCGGCAGCTAGTCGCGCCGGCCTTTCCCCATCAACAAACACGCGTCACAAGCAACAGGCCCGCCGGAAAGGGAATCCCCTTGAACGCGGGCCTTTTTCCATTCCGCGCCACTGGATACCCATGCCTTTCGATCGCTCCTCCGGCCTTTTGCTCCACATCACGTCCCTGCCCTCCACGGGCGGCATCGGCGACCTCGGTCCCGCGGCATACGACTTTGCCAACTTCCTCCATGCTGCCGGCCAGCGCATTTGGCAGGTACTCCCCTTGAGTCCGGTCGGCTACGGCAACTCGCCTTATGCCGCGCTTTCCGCGATGGCGGGCAATCCGTTGCTGGTCAGCCTCCAGGTCCTGAGCGACTGGGGCTGGCTCACCTCGGATCGCCTCCCGAGTGCCGGCAATACCGGGGCAGTTGATTTCGACACTGTCATCGCGACCAACCTGCCGCTGCTACGCGAAGCCGCGGCCTCTTTTCTCGGCAAACACACCGACAAGCAATGGGCTCGCTTTGAACAGTTCTGCCGCGACAAGAGCTCTTGGCTCGACGAATACGTTGCGTTCGTTGTGCTGCGCCAGGCGAACGAGAACAAGCTCTGGACCGAGTGGCCCACGCCGCTTGCCCATCGCGATCCCGAAGCGCTTGCAAGCTTTCGGAAGGAAAACGCGGAAGCGCTGAACATCGAAAAAGCCATCCAGTTTGCCTTTGACGAGCAGTGGGCGCACCTCCATGCCTACTGTGGCGAGCGCGGCATCAAGATCATGGGCGACGTTGCCATCTTTGTTTCATTCGATTCGGCAGATGTGTGGACCCACCCCGACCTGTTTGAGCTGGACGAAAAGCGCATGCCCATCCGCGTCGCCGGTGTGCCGCCTGACTACTTTAGCGAAACCGGCCAGCGCTGGGGCAACCCGCTTTACAAGTGGGACACGCTCGCGGAGCAGGGTTTCGGCTGGTGGGTCGAGCGCATGCGCCGCGCCGGCGAATGGTACGACCTGATCCGACTCGACCACTTTCGCGGCTTCGAGGCCTTCTGGGCCATCCCGGCCGAAGACGAAAATGCCGTCCACGGCAAGTGGGTCAAAGCCCCCGGCCGCGCGCTTTTCTCCAAGCTGCAGGAGGAGCTCGGCACCCTCCCGTTCGTGGCCGAAGACCTCGGCGTCATCACCCCCGAGGTCGAAGCCCTGCGCGACGGCTTCGGGCTGCCGGGTATGCGCATTCTCCAGTTCGGCTTCGGCAATCGCGGCGCGCACCCTTATCTGCCGCACCGCTTTGTGCCCAACACCGTCGTCTACACCGGCACCCACGACAACGACACCACCCCCGGCTGGTGGCAGAACGGTGCCACGCCCGAAGAAAAGGAGGCGGTTGAAACATACATCGGCTTGGGGAGCGACGGCCCCGCGTGGTCGCTCATTCGCGCCGCTTCCGCCTCCGTCGCCGACCTGTGTATCTTTCCCGTGCAGGACGTTCTCGGCATCGGCACCGAAGGCCGCATGAACGTCCCCTCGGCCGCCACCGGCAACTGGAGCTGGCGCTATGAGAAGACAGCGTTGACGGCCGAGCTCGCAAAAAAGCTCAACGGCATTGCCGACGTCACCGACCGTACGCTTGAAGCCGAACGCGAGATCGCCGAAGCCAAGAAAAAAGACGCGGAAGCTGCGAAACAACTCAGCAAATAACAACACACGAGGGTCGCTCAGCGGCGACCCTCGTGTGGTTTCCAGCAACCTGAAGAAACAGCTACTCTCTACTGCCGCACCAGCATCGCGACCGGAAGCTCCGCGAATACCTCCGCCAGCCGCAGCCCATCCGCCGAAGCTTGGAGAGTCGTCCCGGAAAACGCGTCCCGCCAGGTACCGGCCGGCGCACTGACACGCAGGTCGCCCCAGTCCCCGCCCAGCGGCATCGCGGCCTTGCCGCCTGTCAGCGTGTAGGTGAACCGGGGAATCACGACAAGCACATCATCCCCGCGTAGAAACGCAAACGCATGGTCCGTATCGCTCACCTCGACCGGCGTGTAGGCCCCATCGTCAAACGTGGCGCGATGCTGGTTCCGCACCGCAAGCGTTTTCCGCATCGTCAGCAGCTTCACGCGCCCGTCCTCAAGCGTCCCAAGCACTTCGCGTATTGCATCCGTTTCCGGCAATCCTTCCAGCATCTCCAGCGCGCGCACACGATACTCGTAGTCCACGGGCCGCCGGTTATCCGGGTCCACCAGGCTCAGGTCCCACAGGTCCGTTCCCTGGTAGAAATCAGGCACTCCCGGCGACGTCGCTTTCAGCACCACCTGTGCCAGCGAGTTGACCGCGCCATGCACCCGCACGGACGCAAGCAGCGTATTCAGCTCCGACACAAACTCGCTTGAGCCCAGTAGCCGGTCCACAAAAGCCTGCACCGCTTCCGTATACTCCGGCCTTGGATTCACCCAGCTCAGGTTGACCTTGCCCTCACTCAGCGCCTTGGCCATATATTCCTTCACGCGCGCTGCAAACCCCGCCCGATCCGGCTCCATCCACGGCCACGCCCCCACGATCGTCTGATAAATCAGGTATTCTTCGTTCGCATCCGGCGCGATCGTACCGTCCTCAAGCGTCGTCTTGTGGGCGGCGTTTGCCTCCGCCCATCGCGTCACCTGGGCTGCCCACTCGTCCGGCATCTCCGACAGCACGTTCAAGCGGTTGCGCACGTCCTCGCTGCGCTTGGTGTCGTGTGTCGAGGTGGTCAGCATGGCATGCGGCGTATGCTTCAGCCGTTCCGCGTTCGCCTTGTGCAGTGTTTCCGGCTTCAGCCCAAAGGCGTCCATGGCCGAGCCCACCTCGTTCGACGACAGGAACCTGAAGTACACGTAAAAGCTCGTATCCTCCACGCCCTTCGCCATCACCGGGCCCGTCAACTGCTGAAACTTCAGCGCGAGATAAAGTTCATCCTCGTCGTTCTCCGGGCGGCTTTCCAGCAGCAGTACCCGTTGGAGATAGTCAAAGGCCGAAGCGTCCACCGTCGGGTTGCGGCGCTTCGCCAGCCGCACCGCCGTGCGGATCGTCCGCTTGTCCTCCTCCGTATAACGACCGCGCTCGTCGATGTACGTGCGATAGATCGGAAAGCACGCGATGGTCTCGCGAATCACGGTTTCCAGCAGCGCATCCGTAAAGTCGCGCACCCGGCGATTGCTGCTCGCCAGCCGCGAAAGCAGGTTCCCCAGCACCTGTGTCTCGCTGGAAAGAGAAGTCAGCATCACGTTGCGCTTGGCCTCATAAACGATCTGCGTTGGGCTCACGCGGCCGCCGATGAACTCCGCATAGATCGCATCGAAGCGCGCTTTATTC
>CAXTYP010000159.1:0-6125 GCA_964248435.1 uncultured Acidobacteriaceae bacterium
CGGTGCCAGCTTTCGCGGCGTCAATGCCGGCATCGTGCAAAACACGCAGGGCGGCGGTGAGGGCGGGCTCGGTTTTGGGGCGCCGGGCGGTGGCGCAGGCGGCACTACCGCCGGTGCCGGCGGCGCTGGTTCAGGCGCGTCCGGCCTGGTGCAGTCGACACTGGGCACCGGTACGGCCGTCGCATCGTTCGACCCGTCCATCAGCGGCAGCGTTTCGGTCGAACACCTGACGCAACCCGAGTCGAGCCTGGTGCTGTACGGCGTACCTTCGCTGCAACTCAACCAGACGCTCAGCAGTTTTCAATATGTACAGTCATTCAGCACCGGCACCACCCTGAGAGTCGCTCTGCAAAACGTGCGCGACGCTGAAAACAGCGCCCTGCTCAACCCCAATCCGACTCTCACCGCCTATTACCGCGTCGAACTGCAACAACCCTTGCTCGCCGGTTTTGGCTTTGGCCCCAACCTGCGCTACCTGCGCATCGCGCGCAACGACCGCACCATCTCCGACATCGCGTTCAAAAACCAGATCATCTCGACAATCACGCAGGTCGCCAACATCTACTGGGACCTGGTCAGCGCGTTTGAGGATGAACAGGTCAAGGAGCGCTCGCTCCGGTTCGCGCAGGACGAGCTCGCGAGCGACCGCCAGCGACTGGCACTCGACGCCATCCCGGCTCTCGATGTGAATAAGGCAGAAGGCGAAGTTGCGGCGCGAGATGGGGATCTAACGATCGCGAAAACAACCCTGCAATTGCAGGAATCACTGATTAAAAATGCCCTGACAAAAAATCTCGACGACGCGACGCTTGAAGAGATGCCCGTGATCCCGACCGAAAAAATCAGCGTCCAGGACGATTCGGCGACACGGTCGCTGGCTGACCTGGTGGACCAGGCGCTGCACGATCGTCCCGAGCTGGCCGAATCCACCATCGAGCTCACCAACAGCAACATTAGCCGAGCCGCGGCCCGCAATGCCCTGCTACCCTCGGTCAATCTCGTTGCCTACTATGGCGGCAGCGGCCTGGCTGGCCGTAACGATCCGCAATCCGGCTACCTGTCCACAGCACCGACCGACTTTGCCGCTTCCGTGCGAAAGGCGTTCAATAACAGCTCGCCCGATTACCTCTTCGGCGTGAACCTCAACATCCCCCTGCGAAACCGGGTCGCGAAGTCGGACCAGTACCGCTCGGAGCTCGAGTACCGTCAATCGGAATTGCTCATCCAGCAACAGAAAAAGCAGATTCGCATCGAGGTGCGCAACGCGCAATATGCGCTTGAGCAGAACAGCGCGCGTGTCATCGCGGCACGCAAGGCTCGCGACCTGGCACAGAATACCTTTTCCATCAGTAAGCAGGAACAGCAGCTCGGCTCCGGCTCAAACCTGCAAACGCTGGCCGCTCAGCACGATCTTGCCCTGGCCGAATCCACTGTTTTCGCCGCGGAAGCTACGTTTGAGAAGGCGCGGGTAGAGCTGGCACGCGCGGTGGGCTCCACCCTCGGCACTTACCATGTTTCACTGGATGACGCACGCACTGGCGTTGTGCGCGCGGCGAACCGATAATCGAAAGCAATGGCGCCTTATGCCCCATCTACGGCTCCTACCCAGGCGAGGGCGCGGCTTCTGGTCGCCGATGACCAGCCCCCGATCCTTGAGGCGCTCCTGCTGCTGCTCAAGGTTGAGGGCTACACGGTGCACACGGCGCGCTCTCCTGCCGAAGCGCGAGCCGAGCTTTACTCCGAGGTCTTTGACGCAGCCCTGCTCGACTTGAACTACACACGCGACACCACCTCCGGCGGCGAAGGCCTTGCCCTGATCCGCGACGCGCTCGCGTACGATGGCGAACTGCCCGTGATCGCGATGACCTCCTGGGGCAACATCGAGCTCGCGGTCGAGGCCATGCGGCTCGGCGCGCGCGACTTCGTGCAAAAGCCCTGGGAAAATGCCCGCCTGCTGACCATTGTTCGCAGCCAGGTCGAACTGCGCGCAGCCCTGCGCCGGGCCCGTGCGCTGGAAGCGGAAAACGTGCTGCTTCGCGCACCCGATCGTCCCGCGTTGATCGCCGCCGCCCCGGCGATGCGTCCCTTGCTCGATGCCATTGCCCGGATCGGGCCGTCTGATGCAAACGTCATGATTACCGGCGAGCACGGCACCGGCAAGGAGGTGGTCGCGCAAACGCTCCACGCTGTTTCCTTTCGCGCCAAGCAGGCCATGGTCGCCGTGAACACAGGCGCACTGCCGGAAGGTACTTTTGAAAGTGAACTATTTGGTCACATGCGGGGCGCGTTCACCGACGCCCGGACCGATCGCATTGGGCGTTTTGAACTGGCGGACAAAGGTACCATCTTTCTGGACGAGATCGCGAACGTGCCGGTCCGTCAGCAGGCGAAACTGCTGCGAGTGCTTGAAACGGGTCAAAGCGAAAGGGTGGGCTCGTCCAAGACCATCCGCGTGGATGTGCGGGTTTTATCGGCCACCAACGCGGACCTGCGTCGTGAGGTCGCGGAGGGACGTTTTCGCGAAGACCTGCTGTTTCGTCTCAACACTGTGGAACTGCGACTTCCACCATTGCGTGAGCGCCGCGAAGACATCCCTGCGCTGGCTACGCACTTCCTCGCGCACTATGCCGCAAAGTACCGCCGTACCTTGGCCGGGCTTTCACCTCACGCCCTCCGGGCACTGCTGTCCTATCCGTGGCCCGGCAACGTGCGTGAGCTTGACCATACTTTGGAGCGCGGGGTCCTCATGGCCACGGGCACTTCCATCGAAGCGTCCGACCTCGGTCTGCCAGTCGCGCGCGTCACCCAGGCCGCCACGATGGACGACCTGGACCTCGAGGCCGTTGAAGCCATTCTTGTACGCAAAGCCCTTGCGCGTGCACAAGGCAACATCACGCAGGCCGCGGAATTGCTGGGTTTGAGTCGCGGGGCGCTGTACCGGCGCCTGGAGAAGCATGGCATCGCGCCCTGACACACGGTCGACTCCGCCCGCCGAAGCGCGTCATCGCCTGCCGCTCGGCCGTAGCGGCAGGCGGATCGGCTACGGCCGCCGCCTGCGTCTCCTGCTTGCCCTGCTTTCGCTTCCTTTGTTCGCCTGTGTGCTTTGGCTGCTCCAGAGCCTCTCGGCAAACGGGACTGTGACACTCATCGCCCTGCTTTTTACGGCACTCAGTTGGGCGTGGCTTGAAGCCTCGGTCGCCAACCACTTTCTGCGGCCACTGCAGACCCTTTCCAATGTTGTTGCGGCTTTGCGCGAAAGCGACTACTCGTTTCGCGCGCGGGGGGCCCGTCGCGGCGACCCGCTGGGCGATCTTGCGCTTGAAATCAACGCACTGGCTGCGGATCTCCAGCGGGAGCGCGTCGCCTCGATTGAGTCGGCAGCCCTGGTCCAAAGAATCCTTCAGGTTCTGCAGGCGCCGGTGCTGGCCTTCGACGAGGATGGCGTTCTGCGTTGGCTCAATCCAGCCGCGGCTACCCTCTTGCTGGCCTCCCCACAGCGTCCCGCGATCCGGCAGCATGCAAAAGCGCTCGGCATAGCCGGCCTGCTTGACGCGAAGGATGGGCAGGTAGCAGGCGTTGCGGGCAGGCAATGGATGGTGCGCCGCAGCCGCTTTCGCGAGGGCGGCGTTCCGCACGAGCTTTTTCTGCTTTCGGATGTTAGCGCGGCCCTGCGCGAGGAGGAACGGCAAGCCTGGGGACGCCTGATCCGCGTGCTGGGCCACGAGATTAACAACTCCCTGACGCCCATCAAGTCACTGGCCGGTTCACTGCGCGAGCTCGCGCGACGGGGTGCGTCCACGCATGAATTTGACCGGCCACTCGAGATCATTGAGGACCGTGCCGACTCTTTGAATCGTTTCCTTACGGCCTATCGGCAATGGGCGCAGTTGCCGCCGCCCCAACGGGTGCCGCTGGCGCTTGGCCCCCTTCTGGAGCAGATTGCAGGACTCGAAGCAAGAGTGCCAGTCCTGCTCAGTCCTGGTCCGCCCGTCCACATCCTTGCTGACCGGGACCAGCTGAGCCAGGCACTGATCAACCTGCTGCGCAATGCCGTCGAGGCTGCACTGGAGAACACGACTGCCCCGCCCACCGTCCAACTCCGTTGGTTCTGCGACGGAAGCGATGCCGTCATAAGCATTCGCGATTCGGGGCTGGGTATCGCCAACCCTTCCAACCTGTTTGTACCCTTTTACACAACCAAGGAGAGCGGAACCGGCATCGGCCTGGTCCTTGTGAAAGCCATTATCGAAGCGCACGGAGGCTCGGTTTGCTTGCAAAACCACTCCGCCGGTGGGGCCGAAGGGGAACTTCGCGTCCTGCTGGCGAAGGACCCAGAGTTCACTGAGCCTGCAAGCTCACAGAGAAGTAAAACCGCGATCTCATAGGGGCGACAAGCACAATGGCTTCGTACTCGAATCAAGCCCGGCGGTCAAACAATGGGTGAAAACCGTTCGTTTCTACCTGTGAATGTTGTCTGCCCGGCGTGATGCTTTCGTGTGCGCGCACGTGATTAAGTAAAGAAAAGATCCCAAAAACGGCCAGGATGGCGAGCAGCCACAAGAAACAGAATCGGAATACGCGCATCGGGGTAAACGGCTCGCTCAAGTGGCTCTCCTTTCTACGCCGGTTAGGATGCGGGAATCCGCGTAGCTGCCCGGGGCAGGTACAATAACAATTGACCGGGATCAAAGCCAGCGAACGACCGCGCCCGGAACCGAACACCAGCACAGGCATCGCTTGTACGCGGTGCGGTAACAGCCCCAGGCGGCGGGCAATGAGGTCAACACAGCGAATGAAGAAATGGATTCCCTTTTTGGCGGTTCTGCCCCTGGCAGCCGTTATGGCGCAAGCGCAGGAAAGCCGGCAGGATGCAAGCGTCAGCTATTCTGCCCTTTTTTCCCCGACAAAGTTTGGCAATGCGAACAAGCAGTCTGCCACCGTGGGTGACATCGGCCTTGTTGCGAGTTATCGCTACCTGCTGACCCCGCGCGGGGCTGCCGAGGTCAACTACGGCTATAACCGTTTCGACGCCCGGTTCCTGCCTTCTTCCGGTGTCAACTACCGTGCGCACACACAGCTTCAGGAATTCTCTGCCGAATACGTCTACTCGGCTTTCTCGTTCCACAACTTCTTCCCTTTTGTTGAGGGCGGCATCGGTGGCTACTTCTTCGGAATTATCAATGACCGGAAAACAACGATCAATCAGTCATTCAAGAGCACAACTGCGATCGGCGTCCCGTATGGCGGCGGGGTCGCCTATGAGTTGAGCCCGTCTTTCGACATCCGTCTCCAGTATCGAGGGATCATTGTAAAAACGCCGAGCATGGGAAGCAACTTCGGAGTTGGACGCTACGAGAACATCAGCAACCCGGTCGTAGGCGTCGCGTATCACTTCTAACTCGGCCTGGATGAGACCGGGAAATGCTGACCGTCACGGTAGGTGTTTCCCGGTTTGATCGTTAAAAGAATCGGTAAGAAAGACCCGCGCTGTAGCCCGAAGGATTAAGGCCGCTGCTGGGGTACGGCCGCGTGATCACAAAGCCCGGGGCACTTGGAATGAACTGATGTTCATACTCGCCGCGAATTTTCCAGTGTGGCCGGATTCGATACTCTACCCCGCCTCCGATGGCGTAAGCAAAGTAACTCCCATAACCCACGTTATTCGGATAATTGATAGAAGTAAGACCCAGCAGGGCCTTGCCATACCCTGAAAATCGATGGTAGTGATAGACGTCGATGATCGGGCCCAGAAAATAGTTCTTCTGCGTTTGGCCCCCGGGACTGTTGAGGTCCAGGAGCCGGATTTCGGCTTCAGCGCCGAGGTGATGGGACAGCAGGTAATCGCCATAAAAGCCAATTCCTAAAAGCCTGCCGCCGATCGGGTTGTAGTCGGTATGGTAGTCGGAGATTTCTGCGCCGACCCAAAGGTGTGGATCCGAGCCAAGGGCGTGAGGGCTCACCTGTGCCCGGGCTGAGAATGGAAGAACAAGCAACATCAGCAGCAGGAAGTCTTTGCAACGCATCAATATGGGTCTCCGGGAAGTCCAGCACTCTTGACGAAGGAGCTGGGCGGCAGATTTGCGGTCTTCTGCCGCCTGGAACGGTTACTGCGGCGGTGCGGTTAC
>CAXTYP010000160.1:0-6124 GCA_964248435.1 uncultured Acidobacteriaceae bacterium
GAGCTGCTGGTCGAGCTTGACGGTCACTTCCTGCGCATGGTCGCGTACGTTGTCGATGCCGGTAAAGGTGTTAGTTCCTGCTGCGGGCAGGGGATAGTACGAAGCTATGTTTTTACCGACAGGATTGGGGCTGGCGATCCGGTTCCCGGCGAATGGTACACGGTGCACCCCGGCCGCGTCCGTATAGGTCTGGTTGGGGTTGTAGATGATTCGAAGGGAGCCGTCCGTGTTGAAGGTCTGCGAAAAGTCGCGGTTGCGCTCGAGTGCCGTGGGGACTACAAAGGTGGCCGTGTAGGGCGAGGTTTGAATGTATCCTTCCGAGCCTATCCAGAAGAAGCTCCGGTTGCGGCCGTCAAAAACATGGGGGATGAACAAGGGGCCGCCGAGCGGAGCCCCCAGTTGTAGTAGGGGCGGTCGGGCTATCGACCAGGGGCGCGTCGGCAGACACCTGGACGGTCTTGGTGGCGTCCGATGCCGAGAGCCGGATATCCAGGGTCACAAAATCCTGGGTTGCCACCGCGATACCGGTTCGGTCCGCGGGGCCAAAGGTGGATGCTGCCACATGGAGGGAGTACGTGGCCGGGCGCAGCGCGTTGAGAGCGTAAATGCCTGCGCCATCGGTCTGGGTTTCGCGGGTCTGGTGAGTGCCCTCGTCTGTCAGCGTCACCACTGCGCCCGGGACAGTGGCACCGGAAGCATCCTGCACCGAACCGCGAATGCCGGCATTGAATGTCTGGCCGAAGCAGGCTGCCGATACCGCGATGGGAAGCAGCAGAACGGGAAACAAAGCACGGGAAGGGAACAAAAGGGGGTGCGAATGGAAAAACGACATGAAGTCTCCAAATGCCAGGGCAGTGTGCAGTTGCGAAAGGAGGCAGCAGCCGGATCAGTTCAAAGTCGAGCGCAAGTTGCTGGTCCGGGTCATGGCCAGGCCTGCAAGGGGAGTGTTATGCGAGGACGGCTGGAAGAGCAGCGGCGACGCAAGCACTCGATTCAGCAGGGCAAGCCTGTGAAGAGCCGGAACAACAACACCATCGCCGGGCGCGCATGCGCTTGAGCATAGGGCACGGATGAAAATCCGTCAATGCATGGGAAGCAAGGGCCGATCGGAGGGTAGAACCCGTGAAGAGCAGCGATCGAGAGCCGTCGACTCTGCCTCAACGGTGGAGCGGAACCAGGCGGGCCGCTTTCCTGCTTATCGATGCGCAGACGCGGATTGGACCGCCGCCGGAGCGACCACGACTGTCAGGGCGGTGGGCCTGACCAGCGTCTTCAGTTCGCGTGAGGGTTCGCGTAATGAAAAAGCGCCGTTGCCCGAACCTTGTCCGGGTCGCACGGCTCATTCGCATGGATCGACCGGTAGCCCCAAAAGAAATACAGGTTCCCTGGCTTCATCTTCACGCGGGTCGCCTTGTTTGGCGAACGTTGAACGAGGCGGCGCAGCCTGCGCTGGTTCCATGAATTGTCGAGCAGGACCTTGTCGAGTGCATTGAACAGGTAAGCCGGCCGGATGCCGCGTCGGTTGGGAAACATCAGCAGGTCGCCTGCCTGGCCCTCGGACGGGATCACGATAGGGATCAACGCCGTCACCACATACGAGTCATAATGAAAAATGAGCGAGTGCTTTTGCCCTGACTGCCCGGAAAGGCAGCGCAATACGTGGTAGAGAGCCTGGTCGGGCGCCGGTCGCCCCGTGCCCCGCTCATAAAGCCGCTTGATCAAGCTGCCGAACTCCGGCGAGTGATACAGTTCATCGAGCCCGGAGCCGGCCGTTTCCTTGGGTCCACCAAAGCCGACATACTCATGGCCGGAGCGCTCAATGGCCGCATGGACGAAGTCCTGCATGCGGGTCAACTGTTCAGGGTCAATGTAGTTGGGGACGCAGCCGAAACCGCGGGAGTCAATCTCGGCGGAAAGCGAGGCGATCTCTCCATCGGTGACTTGCGGTACCTGGAGGGCTGGATGCACTGCCTGGTCGGTCATCACTTACCTGCCTGTAGAAGACACTATGGAGCGAACCACTGCGCCGTACTATGGCAGAATCGGGTAAGAGTGACAAGGGAAATGTAAATACTACAGAGAGATTGCAAAAGCAGGCCGTTTTCCCGAGCCGGGGAGCAACGTTTGACTCCCCGGCGATAGCCCCTTAGCGAACGGCCAGTTCCCGGCTTTTCAGCGCTTCCTTCAGGGCAGGAGCCTTGTCGGTCCGCTCCCAGCCGAAATCGCCCTCGGTCCGGCCGAAATGCCCGTAAGCGGCTGTCTGTCGGTAGATCGGCCGGCGCAGGTCAAGCGACTCGATGATGCCCTTGGGGGTGAGCTCAAAATGCTCACGGACCAGCCCTTGCAGCTCACTCGCGGGCAGCTTGCCCGTGCCAAAGGTGTCGATCAGCACGGACACGGGCTCCGCGACCCCGATGGCGTAGGCCAGCTGCACCTCGCAGCGGTCGGCCAGGCCGGACGCAACGATGTTTTTGGCGATATAACGCGCCATGTACGCCGCCGAGCGATCCACTTTTGTCGGGTCCTTGCCGGAAAAAGCACCGCCGCCGTGCCGCCCCATGCCGCCATAGGTATCAACGATGATTTTGCGGCCGGTCAGCCCGGTATCGCCCATGGGGCCGCCGATGACGAAGCGCCCGGTCGGATTGATGTGGTACTTGGTGTCGGCGTCGAGCAGCTCCGCCGGAATGACCATCTGGATGACATCCTTGAGCACATCGGCCCGCAGCTGCTCGGTGGAGATTTCTTCAGCGTGCTGGGTGGAGATGACGACCGCATCGACACGGACGGGCTTGCCCGCTGCGTCATACTCCACCGTGACTTGGCTTTTGCCATCGGGCCGCAAGTAAGGGAGCTGCCCGCTTTTGCGCACCGCGCTCAAACGTCGCGTGAGCTTATGCGCGAGCGAGATGGGCAAGGGCATCAGCTCTTCTGTCTCATTCGTCGCGAAGCCAAACATCATGCCCTGGTCGCCGGCACCGCCCGTGTCGACGCCCATGGCAATATCGCCGGACTGCTTGTTGATCGTCGAAATCACGGCGCAGGTGTTGGAATCAAAACCGTACACGGCGTTGTTGTAGCCGATATCGTGCACCACGCTGCGGACCAGCGTCGGGAAGTCAACGTAGGCCTTGGTGGTGATTTCGCCGGCGATGACGACCAGGCCGGTGGCTGTAAGGGTTTCGCAAGCGACGCGCGCGTAAGGGTCCTGCTGAAGGCAGGCATCCAGAATGGCGTCGGAGATTTGATCGGCGATCTTATCGGGGTGACCCTCGGTGACCGACTCCGAGGTAAAGAGAAGCTTATCGCGTTGAGACAAGGGTGCTTCCTCCAAGGGCGAGCGCGACCGGTTCCCTTCGGTCGCTAGTCCGCCCCAAAGGCAACGAGGGCGGAAGAAACACGAGGGGAGCTCGGCGGGCCGGCGGCATCGGTGCAGGAAGCCGGCCCACAGCGCCGCCAGCTTTCCATCCTACCTTAGGGGGATCACCGGGTTCAGCGCTGCGTGCCGAGCGAAGCGTGGAGCCGACTCAGGCACGTGTTGCAGGGGTGCGGCGAGCCTTGCGCCGCCGCACGGGCTGCAGCTTCAACTCCCAAACGAACAGCACAAGAAAGAGTGCCTGCAGGCCTCCGAAGCCCAGCACAAAGCGGGCATAGTTGAGCAGCAGGTCGGGCGTGGTCTCAAAACCGGCCATGGTCCGGTTCCACACCACTGCCATGCTCCAGGGAAAGGTCAACAGCTCCAGCGTCCCAAAAGCCGAGGAAAACATGGGGCTACCGAGCAGGCCGGCGATCCACACCCCGTGCAGCAGCGCCAGGTACGCCGCACATACGTACAGCAACCACGGATACCGCGAATACCGCGCCCGCCAAAGAAGAATCGCAAGCAGGGGAAGCAGAACGCAAACGGCGACGGCGACGGCAATGTCGCGAGAGGAAAAGGGCATGCGTTCCCTAGCCTATCGGCTCAAGGGGCGAAGCCAAAGACAATTCACTTATCGGGATGCGGATGTGGCAGCCTGCACAGCGGCATGGATGCTGCCTGACGCTGGGGCAAGAGCCGTGGAATGGCCCGCCACAACCGCCCAAACGTACCAGGAAAAAAACAGCAGGATCGCCATCATCACCCCGACGCCGGCCCATCGCAGGCGCTTGTCGGGCTCCTCGTCCTCTGCCTGGCGCGACTTGCCGACGTTTTCAGCGAACTCGATCCAGCCCTGGTCGTCGTCCTTTAGCTGGCCGCTTTGCCGGTAGGCCGACAGGTAGCGGTCGACCCAGGCTTCCTCGTCCATGCCGCAGACGCGTGCATAGCCACGCACGATTCCCTTGTTCAGCACGCCACCGGGGAGCGCGGCAAAGTCCTCCCGCTCCAATGCAAGCAGGTGCCGGCCACTGATCTTGGTTACGCCCGAGATGTTGTCGAGCGCTACGCCGCGCGCTTCCCGTTCCTGGCGCAAATCCTGTCCAAACTGTCCCATACTCCGCGTCCCTGGCTTTCCGAGGACTTCTATAACACCCACGTTAGTGTTCTTCGGCAAGATGCGTCAAAATGTTCAGTGACTAAAATAATGACCTTGGAATGAGCATTTGGTTTGACAATACAGCTTGTGAATTGCCGCAAGCTTGATTGCAGGCCCTTTGCTAGACTCAGGGGAACACAGTGCTCCCTTCGTCTCCTATATGAACAAGCTTATCGTCGGCAACCTGCTTTACCGGCCTGTCCGCACCCTTGTGACCATGCTCGCCGTGGCGATCGAAGTCGTCATGATTCTTTCGATTGTCGGCATCATGCTCGGGATTCTTTCGAACTCAAAGGCCGAAACCAGCGGCATCGGTGCCGACACAATCGTGCAGCCCGCCAATGCAAGTTTCATCTCTGCTCTGGGCGGCGCGCCGGTCCCGGCCTCGGTCGCGGGCGTGCTGGCGAAGCTGCCGCATGTTGCGGTCGCTTCGCCGGTCGTGACAAACCTCAGCACGGTTGGCTCCATTGAAGCTATTTGGGGCATTGACTACCCGAGCTACAACGCCCTGCGACCCTTTGTATTTGTCGCTGGCGGGCCTTTCCAGGGGCCGAACGATGCCATCGTGGATGAGTTGTTCGCGCGCAGCGAAAAGGGCTTTCACGTTGGAGATACCATCGCGATCGCGGGACACCCTTTCCGGATCTCCGGCATCGTGGAGCGCGGCAAGGGCAGCCGCAAGTTTGTGCCGATTCAAACGCTGGCGGCGCTGATCGGCACCCCAAAAAATGCCTCGCTCTTTTATCTCCGCTCCGACAATCCTGCCAACCAGCCGCTGATTGAGCAGGAGATCCACAACACCCCCGGTTTGAAGGAGTACAAGGTGCAATCGCTGACGGCGTTTTTGGCCATGATCACCCCAGCGCACCTGCCGGCCTTTACGCCGGCGCTCTACTCGGTCATCACCATCGCGGTGATCGTCGGATTTCTGGTGATCTTTCAGTCCATGTACACGGCAGTCAGCGAGCGGACGCGCGAAATTGGCATCCTGAAGTCGCTTGGTGCTTCCCGGGGTTATGTTCTTTCTTCCGTGCTTCGCGAGGCGGCGCTGGTCACGCTGGTCGGGATCGCCTTGGGGGTCCTGATCACAACCGGCATCAAGGCATTTCTAAACTACCGCTTTCCTACCCTCTCGTTTCTGGTGCCGCCGGAGTGGTGGGTGCGTGCGCTGCTGATCGCCTTTGTGGGTGCAGTGCTGGGGGCCGCTTACCCCGCGCTGAAAGCGGCCGGCAAGGATCCCATCGACGCCCTTGCCTACGAATAAAGCTTTCGCCGGCCGCCGCATTGCGCCTGCGCTGGCGATTGGCGCCATCGTGGCGTTGTGGGCGCTGCATTGGGTGCATCTGCGGGCCGATTTTCCGAACAACTCGCCCTGGATGGACTACAGCAAGTACACAGACGAGGGTTGGTACGGTAACGCCGCGCTCCGTTCTACACTGTTCGGCCATGCGCTGCTGCCGGGTGACTTCAACCCCTCGGTGGCCTTGCCCATTTGGCCCGCGCTGCTTGGGTTCGTGTTTCAGGCGGCAGGCGTAAGCCCGGAGGCGGCGCGCGGACTGGCCTTGTGTGTACTCGCCGGCAACCTGCTACTGAGCTACGCGGTGCTG
>CAXTYP010000161.1:0-6118 GCA_964248435.1 uncultured Acidobacteriaceae bacterium
GGCCGATACCCCCGAGCGACTGGCTTGGCTCGCCCTGGCGCTGACCCCTGGGCTCGGTTCACGCCGCATTCTTCAGGCCGTGGATCGCGTCGGCTCGGCCCTTCAGCTCATCCGTTTGCCGCTCACCGCGCTGGAAGCCCAGCGCTTTCCCGCGCCGTCGGTCCAGTTTCTAGCTGACGGCCAGGCCCTCCGCGTTGCCGAAGAAGAAGCACAGCGGCTCAGGACAATGAAAGCGACTTTTCTGTGCCACGACGAGGAGCTGTACCCGGAGCGCCTGCGGGAGATCTACGACGCGCCCCCGGTTTTGTGGGTGCGTGGCCGGCCCGAACTGCTTTCAGCGCACGGCATCGCCGTCGTCGGTACCCGTCAGCCCAGTCCTTACGGTTCCGGCATGGCCGAGCTGCTTGCGCGCGACCTCGCCACCCGCAACGTCCTGGTGATGAGCGGCATGGCCCGCGGCATCGATACTTTCGCCCACAAAGGTGCCATGGCTGCCGGCAAGCCCACGGTCGCGATCTGGGGCACCGGCATCGATGTCATTTACCCCAAGGAGAACAAGTCGCTGGCTGAGCAGATCGTCGCGACCGGCGGCTGTATTGCGTCGGAACAGCCTCTCGGCACGTATCCTGCGCCGCCCAACTTTCCTCGCCGCAACCGCATTCTGAGCGCAATCTCGCTCGGTGTGCTGGTCGTGGAAGCGGCGGAACACTCCGGCTCGCGCGTCACCGCGCGGCTCGCTATCGAGCAGAACCGGGACGTGTATGCGGTGCCCGGCAATGTCACCAACAAAAACTCCTGGGGCCCCAATACCCTTATTAAGCAGGGAGCCAAACTCGTCGCGACCTGGGAGGACATCTGGGAAGACTTGCCGTCTCAGGTCCGCATCGAGATCGAGGCGACCCTGCCCGGCTACGCGCCCGAACCCGGCGGCACTGCCGCCACCCTTTTCGAGGATGCAGAGCTGCCGCCTACCGAAACGCGTGTTCTGTCCGTCCTAAGGCATGATGAATCCGTGCAGCTGGACGAGATCATGGAGCAATTGGAAGGCGAGTGGAGCTCCGCCGAGGTTTTTACCGCCTTGTTTGAGCTGGAACTTGGCGGCAAAATCCGGCAACTGCCGGGCAAGAACTACGTCCGAACCTTTTGATCGCCTGCGAGCGACCGTCACGGCAGTGCCCCAGCGACTTTTCCCGAGTCGTCGCATCCTTATACAGCAAAGCGGCAAAAACTGAGCCTGGCGTGGCCCGCAAGTCCGGGTATCTGGAATGCATGCCCACGTCCATAGCAGCTGCCACGGCTGGCCCCACCGGGAGGCACGTGATAGCTTCCTATAGATTCGCGTCGCCGCCGTTCCCGCGGCCCACACAGAAAAGGTCTTTCATGAGCAAGTCCCTGGTCATCGTTGAATCGCCTGCCAAGGCCAAGACCATCAATAAGTACCTCGGCAATGATTTTGTTGTTGAAGCTTCGCTCGGCCACATCATGGATCTGCCCAAGAGCCGGATCGGTGTGGATCTCGAGGATGGCTCCTTCCATCCGGAGCTGGTTGTGATCCCCGGCAAGGAAAAGGTTGTTGATCACCTGAAAAAACTGGCGAAAAACGCCGACCACGTCTACCTGGCACCCGACCCTGACCGTGAGGGCGAAGCAATTGCCGCCCACCTCGAGGAACAGCTGCGCCCGGTGGCGAAGAACGCTATCAGCCGCGTGACATTCAACGAGATCACGCCCAAGGCGGTCAAAGCGGCGTTTGAGCGCTCGCGCGCTGTGAACACCAACCTGGTAGACGCACAGCAGACACGGCGGGTGCTGGACCGAATCGTCGGTTACCAGATTTCGCCGCTGCTGTGGGACAAGGTGCGCCGGGGGCTTTCTGCCGGCCGCGTTCAAACGGTGGCCGTTCGGCTGATTGTGGAGCGCGAAGGGGAGATCAAGGCGTTCCAGCCGGTGGAGTACTGGACGATCAGCGCGATGCTGCAATCGCCGGCGGCCACGGCTGAAGAGCTTTCCGCGGGCAGCGGGCTTTTTGCGGCTCGCCTGTATGCCGTAAACGGGGAGCGTATCTCGGTCGAAACGGTGAGCCAGGCCGCGGTCGGTAACGGCGAAACAGCGCGAAGCATTGTGAGCGGGGCTTCTGCCGCGGCCTGGAGCGTCACCTCGGTCGAGAAGAAGGAGCGCAAACGCAATGCTCCCGCGCCTTTCACTACCAGCAAGCTGCAGCAGGATGCCGCCGGCCGACTCGGCTTCGGCGTCAAGCAGACGATGGGGCTCGCGCAGCGCTTGTACGAGGGCGTCGAGATCGGCAAGGATGCAGACGGGCAGCCCAACACCATCGGCCTGATCACGTACATGCGTACCGATTCCACCCGCGTTTCGCCGGACGCGATCGAGGAAACGCGCGAGTGGATCGGCAGGGAACTCGGGCCGGAGTACCTGCCCGAAAAACCCAATGCCTTCAAATCGAAGAAGGATGCGCAGGATGCCCACGAAGCGATTCGGCCCACGCACCCGGAGATGCATCCGGACTCCATGCGCGACCACCTGAGCGACGCCGAGCTGCGCCTTTACCGGCTGATCTGGCAGCGCTTTGTCGCCTCGCAGATGCTGCCCGCTATTTTCGACGTGACCACCGTTGAGATCGAAGCCAAGGCTGAAAAGAGATACAACTTCAGACTGTCCGGCTCCGTGCTCCGGTTTGACGGCTTTCTCAAGGTTTACGAGGAGGCGGACGAAGAAGACGAAGACTCGCAAAAGCTGCCACCGCTCGAAAAAGGGCAGGTGCTGCAGCTGGCCACCGCTGGGCAGATAGAGGCCTGGGCTCTTCGCCGGCAGGAAGCGAAGCGCGCCGAAGCCAATCGCCAGTACGAGATAAAAAAAGCTCGCCTGGAGGCCCGCGCTGAAGATCGAGACCTGGACGAAGGAACCCTGGCCGCTATGCTGGCCGAGCTCCAGCCGCCCTCGGACGAGACCGGTGCCGAGCTCAAGGTGCGTTCGGCCGTGGACGCGGTGCAGCGCTTCACCGAGCCGCCGGCCCGTTACTCCGAGGCCTCGCTGGTCAAGGTGCTGGAAGAACGCGGCATCGGCCGCCCTTCGACTTATGCGTCGATCATCAACACGATCCAGGAGCGCGAGTACGTCCAAAAAGTAGGGGGCAAAAAAAACGGCGGGTTTATCCCGACCGAGATCGGCACAGTGGTCGCGGACCTGCTAGTCAAAAACTTTCCCTACATCTTCGATACGCAGTACACGGCGCGGCTTGAAACCGAACTCGACGACATTGAGGACGGCAAGGAGCGGTGGACCTCGCTGTTGAATGGTTTCTACGGCCACTTCAAAAAGGAGCTGGGCGAAGCCAGCGAGCACATGGAAGACCTGAAGCGCATGGAGATCCCGACCGATCAGTCGTGCGATAACTGCGGGTCACCCCTGGTCATGAAGTGGGGCAAGTTTGGAACCTTCTACGCCTGCAGCGCCTATGACAAAAAGGTAAAAGGCAGCTGCACCTTTACCAAGGAGAACTACGACACCAAGCCGAACCTGAACCTGCCTGAAGGAGACGCGGAGGACAAGGAAGAGTTCTGCGAGTCGTGCGGTCGGCCGATGACATTGCGCAATGGGCGATTCGGGCCGTTCATGGCCTGCACGGGCTACAACGCCGACCCACCCTGCAAGACGGTGCGCCGTTTGACGTCCAAACAGCAGCAGGCCCCTCCTGTACCTCTTGAAGAAAACTGCCCTAAGTGCAACGCGCAGCTTGTCTTACGAAACGGTCAGTACGGCGAGTTTGTTTCGTGCTCGGCATATCCCAAGTGCAAATACATCAAGCAAGACACGATTGGGATGCACTGCCCCAAGTGCCGAGACGGCGAGGTTGCGCAGAAGAAGTCGCGATTCGGAACCATGTTCTACTCCTGCACCAACTATCCCAAGTGCGACTTTACGGCCAACCATAAGCCGGTTGCGCAACGGTGCCCGGAGTGCAACAGCCCGTACCTGATGGAGAAGGTGCTGAAGTCGGGCGTGTACCTGGTATGTCCCAACGTTAAAAAGGGCGGTACGGCGGATGACACAAAGAAAAAGGCCGTCCGCGGCAAAAAAGCTGCCGCCGAGCCGGAAAAGATCATTGTTTGCAGTTTCACAGAACGAATAGGAGACGCGCCCGAAGGCGGGGCAGCGGCACTGGCCGTGGTGCCGTCCCCGGACAGTGCCGCACCCCCGGGCGAAGCCCCGGCAAGGCAGCTCGCCGAGGCCACAAGCCGGGCTGGTGCGAAGGCCAGTTCAAAAGCAGCGCCGAAGTCTAGACCGAAATCCGGTGCAAGGTCCGGGGCCAAGCGGGAAACCGCAACCGTCTGACCGGGTCCGAAATCCGGGACGTTTCCGTTTCGAACACATTATGAAAAGCAGTTCATTCGCGATGCCGCAAGCGGGTCGCCTATCTGCTAAGTTGAAGAAAGAAAGCGAGAAAACACCATGGCACGCGCAACCTGGAACGGCAAGATCATTGCCGAGAGCGAGAAGTTTGAAACCGTGGAAGGCAACCTGTACTTTCCGGAAAGTGCGCTGAAGCGTGAGTTCTTCCGCCCCAGCAGCACCACGTCCACCTGCCCCTGGAAAGGCCAGGCGCGCTATTACTCTCTTCTGATAGAAGGGCAGGAAAACCAGGACGCTGCCTGGTACTACCCGGACCCAAAGCCCGCCGCTCACAACATCAAGAACCACGTCGCCTTTTGGAGGGGTGTGGAGGTCGAGCAGTAATCTTTTCCGCCGAAACGCGACGGACGGAAAAGTTGCGCGAAACCTGGCAGCCGGCCCCGTGTTTCCTCCCGTGTAATCAGTTTCATGCACAATGGAGGGGGATACGATGCGAACCATCAAGGCAAACATGAAGTGGATTGCGGGCGCGACTCTGGCGGGAGCGCTCCTGCTCGCAGCTCCTCACCAGGCACAGGCGCAGGTATCCTTCGGCGTCGGCGTCAGCAACTATGGCGCCCCGGCATATGGGGGCGGCTACGGCAACGCCTACGGGTATCGTGAAGCAGCGCGGCAGCAGTGGATGGCGCGGGAGCGGCACGAAGAATGGGAAGCGGCCCGGGCCGCCGAGTGGCGCCGTGAGCAATGGGAACAGCAGCGTTTTTACGGCCACGATCAGGGCGCCTGGCAAGAGCGCCGCGACCACTGGCAGCGCGATCGTTATTAGCCGTTGAGGTATGGAAAGGCTCCAGCTCCCCGCTGGAGTCTTTTGTTTTTTGGAGGGAGAAAGGCGCGCAAGGGGTGACGAACCTGCCTTTTCCGGCCCCTTTTCCGGCTCATGGCCCGGCGTATGGCCCCGGCGCGTGCTCCCGCAGCGACAGGTTTTCATCAGGCGGAAAGCAGCTTCTCATCTCCACGCAATATAAGCTTGCTAGGTTGGCCAAGGCGTTTCTCCCCTCGCCGCTTCCGTTGACTCCGTGTTTCATGCTGCGAGGAACCGCATGCCCTACAAAGTGGCACCATCGATGCACCTTCGCCCCCGCTTCCGGAACCCTCGGCAGCACCTTTCCAGGAAAGCCTGGTCGGCCGAACTGGTTTCGCGCTACATCGACGACGTGCTGGAAGGCGGACACCTGCAGTTCTTCGTCAGTGGCGGCGGCCCGGTGGTCGCGGCGACCCTGGCAGCTTTGAGCGACTTCCAGGCTCACGCTTACGTGCCCATTTTGTCCGATGCTTCCACGCGATGGGCTGCCAAGCCCCGGGAAAGCCAGTACTCGATGGGGAGCTTGCTGGACGCGGTGATCGCGCAGGAGTTCGCGGACAGCGACCGGTGTTTTTTCAGCTGTTCGCCTCCATGGCAGGTTTGCCTTCAGACTCTCCATCGCGAACGGTTTCCGCGTGAACTGCTGACGAAAGAGATGGGCCTGTTTGAAGGACCGGAAACGCTGTGATCCGCAGCTTGGCTGCCGCGTAAGGGACCAGGGTGATGGTTTCGTTGGGCTCGCCGCTTGCGACCGGGCTGATGGGCGGAGCCGCCGCAACGCCGTCCTCGGCTCGCCAGCCCGGCAGTTTGCGAGCTCGAACAGCGAGTTGAACAGGCGAAGCCCGCAGTGAAAAGGGGTAGTCGCCCAACGGGCTCTCCTGCGCG